>JBOGKI010000301.1:0-6096 GCA_050745605.1 Terriglobia bacterium
CAGATAAGCGCCGCCGAGGTTGTGCAAAATCTCAAAAGTTCCGGGCCTTAGCGCGTCCGCCAACTCGAGCTCATGAACGGCCGGCTGAAACTGGCCGGCCGAGGCCAGCAGAACACCCAGCGAAAAATGAACTTTCACGTCATGCGGCTCCCGCGCCGACAAGGCCTGAGCGGCGGACCGAGCTTTCGCGTTTTCGTGGGCGGCAAAATACGCTTGCGTCAGCCTGAATAAAGTGGCCGGGTCGGCGGGTTGAACCCGTTGCAGCGCCTCGATGGCATGGCGCGCGTCATGACGGAAGAGCAGGATCGATCCCAGGTTGTAATTAGCGTCCCGATTCCGGGGGTCCAACCGCAACGTGATGCGAAACTCATTTTCCGCTAGGTCTGGTTTTCCTTTTTCCAGGTAAAAATCGCCAAGATTATTGTGTGTGTCTGTGGAATTCGGCTCCACTCGGAGCGCAGACTTGAGGGCGTCGAGAGCTTCCGACTGTTTCCCCTCATGGCTGAGGATGATGCCCAGGAGGTTCAATCCCATCACGCTGCGGGGCTCTAGGCGCAGGCCCTCCTGCACTTCACCGAGCGCGCCCTTGAAGTTGCCTTGCTTGAGGAGGGCCTGCGCTTCCCCAAAGCGAGCCGTGGCGCTAATGTTAGAAGCTGCTGCTGGACCGCGGTTTGCTGCGGCTTGGGCATAGCTGCCCGTGTTGCAAAAAAGCAGAAGGCCCGCCACACATAAGAGCGCCAAGCCCCACCGCTTGTGGTCCGGTGCCGGCTCTTTGAAAAGTTTAGGAGTCCCGCGCATGGTCCTCGACCCATCATTGTATCGCGCCCAAATCCATTTGCCATCCTTACGGGTGAAAGCTAGAATTCGGCTCATGCAGGGGTTTGTCAAAGTTAAGTCCAGAGCGATTCGGCTGGTTGTTCTGCTGGTCTGTGTTGCCTCTTCCGCCCTACCGGCCTTGAGTCAACCCCAAAACGTCGGCGCAACGGACCTCAACCGCCAATTCCAGGGGGCCCTGACCTTCTACCAGAATCACCGATACGATAAGGCCCGGCAAATGCTCACCCGTCTCATCCGGCAGGTTCCCGACAATTTTGAGCTCAATGAATTGATGGGCCTCGTCAGTGCCGCGCAAGGAAACAACGAGGAGGCTGGCGCCTATCTCGCAAAAGCGGTCCGGCTCAGACCGGAATCCGCCGATGCACGCATGTATCTGGCCACAAATCTTGTCGTGCTCCATCGTAATACGCAAGCCGAAACCGAATTCAAAAAGGCGGCTGAGCTTGAACCAAACAGCTACGATGCCAACCACAACCTCGGCGAGTTCTACATTCAGGCCGGGAAGTTGCCTGCAGCAATCCCTTATCTCCAAAAAGCCGCGCAGATCCATCCTGCTGCCTATAACAACGGCTATGACCTGGCCCTTGCCGAAATCAAAACGGGTGAATACGCCAGCGCGAAGGCGAGTATCCAACAAACGCTTCGCCGCCACGATGCGGCTGATTTGCACTCGCTGCTCGCTACCGCGGATGAAAAAACTGGCCAATACCTGCAAGCCGAAAATGAATACCAGCTCGCGGCCCACATGGAGCCGAGTGAAAGCAACATCTTCGACTGGGGTGGCGAACTTTTACTGCACCACGCGCTGGAACCTGCCGTCCAGGTCTTCATCCACGGCGTCGAGCTTTTCCCGCGCTCGCCCAGAATGCAGATTGGCCTCGGCATTGCGTTTTACTCCCGTACTCACTACCAGGAAGCGATTGACGCTTTCTGCCGCGCCATCGATCTCGATCCCGCGGATACCCGCCCGTACCTGTTTCTCGGCAAAGCCTACGACATTTCGCCAGTACAGGCGCAGGCCGTCACGGAAAGGTTTCGCCGTTTCGTTCACCTCCAGCCCCGGAATCCCCAGGCGCTTTATTACTACGCGCTGTGTCTTTGGAAGGCGTTTCGCACTCAGGCGAAGCCAGCCGATTTGCCGGAGATCGAAGACCTTCTCAAGCGGAGTGTGTCCATTGATCCTGCTTTTCCCGGCGCCCACCTGCAGCTCGGAGTTCTCTACGCCCAGCTCCGCCGCTACCCCGAAGCCATCGAGCAGTACGGGCAAGCCCTCAAGCTTCAACCTAATCTTGCCGACGCCCATTACCGGCTGGGCGAAGCACTGGTCCGCATCGGAAAGAGGGATGAAGCCCAGCAGGAATTTAAGACATTCTCAAAGCTGCATGAGCGGCAGATCGCCGAGAGTGAGAAGCAGCGCAGGGAGATTAAGGAGTTTGTGTTGACGTCGAGGGGTCGTGACATGGCGGGACACTGAGCGCAAAGGTGTTGCGTAGAGGCCGGCTTCAGCCGGGCACAGATCCTGGCTTCCGCTTGCCGGGCTCAAGAGTCTGTGTGATAACTGCTTCTGTAGCGGCGGTCTATGACCGTCGGCCTTGATTTCTCAAGAACTTCGGCGGTCATAGACCGCCGCTACAGCACGGAAATCGAAGTTATCACACAGACTCTAAAGCCCGCGAGGCGGAGCGGCATTTTACGGCGGGGTTGAAACCGCGCCCTTCCTCCCGGCGACGAGGGGTTGAAACCGCGCCCTTCCTCCTGGCGACGAGGGGTTGAAACCGCGCCGTCCCTCCTGGCGACGAATCGTGCTGCTTATTTCTCTAAGTAAGTACTGTCGTACGCCGGATAACCACTTGATCGAATTCATTCTTAGGCTGGGGGAAAGCCGTCGGATGTTCTGCCACACAGCAGAGATGCGGCTGTCCAGAACAGCTACGCTCATAGCTATTAGTGTCGTTCTAGCATCGTTCTCATTGCGCGCGCAGAATCCGACGGGATCGCTCCAAGGCGCCGTGCAGGATGCAACGGGCGGGCGAGTTGCTTCCGCGAAAATTGTGGCGCGCGCCATCGAATCTCCGATCCGGCGCCAAGCCATCAGTGATGGCCGGGGAGAATTCCGGATCGACGACCTGTTGCCGGGCGCCTATCGTGTGACCGTCAATGCCAGCGGGTTGGCTCAGGCCCAGTCCGATGTGACGGTCAGGGTTAGCCTCACGCGGGAAATTACGGTGACCATGCAACCTGCCAACGTGCGGCAGACGGTGACGGTGGAGGGGCAAGCTTCCTCCATCACGACTCAGCCGATCGACACCACCAGCGCCGTGCACGGAGGTGTGGTCACGGCCCAGGACTTGATGACGGTTCCACTCGCCAATCGCAGTTTCGCCAACATCGCCTACCTGGTCCCCGGGACTGAGCCCGTGGAGCCGTCCGACCCCACCAAGGCGCGCATCACGGCGGTATCGTTTGGGGGCAGCTCCGGGCTCAACGATCAACTCTCGGTGGATGGCGGCGACGACTCGGACGATTTTATCGGCGGATTCCTGCAGAACTTCTCGCCGGATGCCATCCAGGAGTTCGCGGTGCGCACGTCGCAGGAGAATGCGGATACGGGCCGCACCACGGGCGGCTCGGTGGTGATTACCACCAAGCACGGCACCGATCATTGGCATGGAGACGCGGCTTTCTACGAGCGGGCGGCGGCGATGAACGCGCGGTACCCGATTGACAACCCCGCGCCCGATCCCAAGCAGCCTTTTTCCCGGCAGAACTACGTAGCGACGGTGGGCGGGCCGATCCACAAAGACAAGCTGTGGTTTTTCTCGTCCTTCGAAGCCGTTCACGAAGATGCGAGCATCGCCTATAGCCCGGCCAGTTTGGCGCAGTTCAACGCCCTGGCCTCGCTGGCATTGCAAGGGTTGATCCCGGGCGTGAGTTCCATCGCCGTGCCCAACAATGTGCCGGTGCCGTTCCACGACGATCTGGGCAGCACGCGGCTCGACTGGTCACAGTCTCCCCACTCGCAATGGTATCTGCGCGCATCCGCTGACAACACCATCACGCGTAATGACCTGGTGCAGCAGGGCACGCTGCCCTCGACCGGCGCAACATCGTATTCCAACTATCTGAACGCGGTGCTCAGCAACCAATACTCATTCAGCCCCACCTGGCTGGGTTCCTTCACTTTCGACGCCAGCCTCCTGCATCACACCGAACAACGCAATCAGAACCTGGGCTTGGCGCTGGCTTTTCCCTTCAGCTCCACGGACAGCACCATCTCGGGATTCGAGACTTTTGGCGACAATCAATTCGTAACGCCTATTACGGCTTTTCCCGTCCTGCGCAACCAGGAGAAGTATCAGTTCCGCTACGACGTGAGCCATGTCGCTGATGAACACGCGCCGCGCTTCGGAATCGACTTTATTCACGAGCCGGTGTTGAGTGGCGCGCTTCCCGGTAGCGCAGAAGACTTGACCGTTTTTCCCCTGGACCCCGCCAATTACCTGGCCGATCCGCAACAGTTTTCGGTGGATCGCGTCTGCGGTCCCACCGCCACTCCGGGAGCGACCTGCATGAGTACCTCCCCGAGCGACGGCAGCTTTTCGCAGGATGTGCAGCGGCTGGGAGTTTACGCGGAGGACTCGTGGAGAGCGATTCCGGGTCTGACGATCAACTACGGCCTGCGGTACGATACGACCTTCGGACTTTTCACTGCCTCGGGGCGCTCGCAACTGGATAACCCCGCGCTGCTGACACTCAAAGCTCTCGATATTCCGCTTGCCAGTGGCGCGCCTCACGATGATCGCGGGGCCTTGGCGCCGCGCCTGGGCATGGCTTATGCTCTAGGACAATCCCGCAACACCGTGCTGCGCGCGGGCTTCGGTCTTTACTACAATGACCTTGCCCAAAACGGTTGGGTCACCGCTTTTCAGGCCGTCAATGCCGCCGCGCCTCCGTGCGTCAAACCCGGCGACCCGGGATGCCTGCCGGGAGCGGCGGCCGGCGGCGCAGGGGCCATCATCGACCCCGACTACAAAACTCCCGATGCCATTCACGCCAGCGCCGGCATGGCGCATGCCTTCAATGCCAATTGGATGTTGAGCGCGGATTGGACGCACGAAGAAGGTGTTCACGCCTACCGGCGCTACCAGTATCAAGCGGGGTATACACTGTTTTCGCCGCTTTTCCCGCGGGATCAGACCGATCAGATGAACCATGTTCCCGACATCACCGTCTTCCGTTCGGACAACCGCTCGCGCTATGACGGCATGTCGGTCCACTTGCAAGGGAACGTGGCGCGGCGCTTCAACGTGATTGCCAACTATACCCTGTCGAGCGCGGAGACCTGGGGCTGCGTGCTGGGCGAGCTTTTCGATTACGTCAACGGCGTATGCGATCCGTTGCATGCCTTTGCCAAGGGTGACTACGGTCCCTCGGGGGAAGACGTTCTCCATCGTTTCGTGCTGGCGGGGACGTTCTACGCTCCGGCGGGCTTGGAGTTGACGATGCTCGGTCAGGCGGAAAGCGCCCGGCCTATCACCCTGACCACGCCGGTGGACGTGAACGGCCTGGGGGATACGCTCGATGATCGCGCTGTGGTGAATGGAGTCCAGACCGCGCTCGATCAGTTCCGGGGAACTCCTTACATTCAGATTGATATGCGCGTGAGCCGCCCTTTCAAATTTCATGAGCACTGCGCCGTGACGCCGTTCGTTGAATTCTTCAACCTTCTGAACCGCAACAACCCGGGAGCGAATTACGTTACGAATATTGCCGCGTTGCCCACGCCGGTCAACAGCCTGTTTAACGCCACCGCGTTCTGCCTGAACGTGTCATGCAGCCAAACCTCGCCCATCACCAACCCCAAGCAACTGCTGGCGCCGGCGGGCGCCTTGGGAGATTTCTTCGGCCCGGGGACGACGGTCGGCATCCCCTTTGCCGCCCAACTTGGCGTGCGCGTGACGTTCTGACCCGGACTATTCACGAAGTCTTATTTGAGGACCGTCAGAGCACGGTTTTAACCCGTGCCGTGACGGTTCCCCCCGAGCGCCAGACGCAAGGCGTACGCCGCGCACGGCTGTAGCGGCGGTCTGCGACCGCCGGTTTTCGGCGCTCATAGAGCGCCGCTACAGAGAACCCGCAAACAAACCTTGACAAGATACGGCCCTCACAGTTACTTCTAAAAGGAAGCCGTTCATTGGGAGGTCGTCTAACGGTAGGACTGCAGACTCTGGATCTGCGTATCGGGGTTCGAATCCCTGC
>JBOGKI010000302.1:0-6091 GCA_050745605.1 Terriglobia bacterium
GGCCAAGGCCTGCCCCTACGCCGCCCGCACAAGGGGCGGGCACGAGGCCTCTAGGGCTACCTTTCCCCGAAGATCGCCGTCCCCACACGAACCATGGTCGCGCCTTCTTCAATGGCCACCTCGAAATCGTGGCTCATGCCCATGGATAACTCGGTCATTGAAGCCGGAGGCGGGCCGCCGCGGCGAATCTCTTCAGCAAGCTGCCGCAGCCGGCGGAACCAAGGCCGGGCGTCCTCGGGGTTTTCGCTGGCCGGCGGAATCAGCATCAGGCCGCGCAAATCCAGGTGCTCAAAGGCTAGAAGCTTCTCGATAACGTTCTTGGCTTCCGCCTCGTTCACGCCGGACTTGGTCTCTTCCCCGGCCAAATTGACTTCCAGCAGGACCTGCGTGGGCGCTGCGCCACTTGCTGCCGCCTGGTTCAACCTTTCCGCCAGCCGGATGGAATCTACCGAGTGAATCCAGCGGAACAATTCCGCCGCCGGCTTCGCCTTGTTGGACTGCAAATGACCGATCAGGTGCCATGTGGCATTGAGGTCCGCCAACTCCGGACGCTTGGCAGCGGCTTCCTGGACACGGTTCTCGCCAAAATCCCGCAAGCCCGTTTCGTAGGCTTCGCGAATCCTGGCAGCATTCACCGTCTTGGTCACGGCGATCAGTCGCACCTCCTCGGGCCGCCGTCCGGCCCTGCCGCAGCCAGCGGCAATGCGATCCTGAACTCGGGCCGTGTTATCTTTCACACTCGACATGAGAAGAGAAGTTGGTAGCCACGGACAGCGTTTTTCTGTCCGTGGGCTTTTTCCAAGCTTTTTCTATGCGCAAAGCCGCCGACTATACTATCATCTTGAGGAACAGGTGGTAGGGGCGCAGCTTGCCGCGCCCCAGGTGCTGATCGACCGCAAGGGAGCCGCATCCCCGGCTTCCTGTGGGGGGCCTCGGCTTGCCGCGGCCCAATCTGGGGTTATGCCATTTAATGGAAATTTTCTCACCTGTCTCATTCGGCAGAACGCAATCTGCTATGCTGCGATGGAATGAACGAAGCCTCCACCGTTAACGCGTTTGCGTCCTTGGTCGCGTTCGACTCGTCGCCGAGCCCGCAGCGACGGCTTTGTGCTTTTCAAAGTCTGCGGTTGTTGGTGTGGAAACTGGCGAAGGGCCGACGAGTTTCTGGAGGGCGAAGCTCCGCGTTACCGTGTCTTCATCGCGGAGCTGTAGTCTGAATTGAAAGAACGAAGCTTGAATTTATATGAAAATGGTGGCTGGCTCACGGTTTGCCTTTTCGGGCCAAGGGCGAGTTCGAAGCGGGAATTTAACCTGGACAAAGGAGAACAAAAGGCAAGACAACGAAAAAGTAAAGGATTCCTTTTTTGCCAAACTAAATGTTATTTTAAAACAAATGACTTATCTAATATTTGCCTGTGGAAATCTCACCTGCCAAACTCCAATTTTGGGGGTAACCGACAGTAAAATAAGGACATCCAGTGAAAAACCAGGATGCCGCGCCAAACCCCCATTTAACTTGCACAAAACAAAGTGGTAAAAAATATGAATTTTGGAAGTCGTGACAAGTTAACATGTCTCGCTTTGTACATTTTGACGGCGTAGGGGCAGCCGCTGCTGAATGAGATAAACACAAAAGCTGTCGAAGCCGACTTTGAGATGGGGATTTTCTGACTTGGGCAAACGAGGGCTCTTTATCACGTTCGAAGGAATCGACGGAACGGGCAAGACGACCCAACTTCGCCTGCTGGTCTCGTACTTGCTCAAGCGCGGCCACAAAGTTCTCCTGACGCGCGAGCCGGGGAGCACGCGCCTTGGAGAGCAGATCCGGAAGATCCTGCTGTCATCCCGGACTCACGGGATGACGCCTTTCGCCGAGCTTGCGCTTTTCTACGCGGCGCGCGCCCAGCACCTTGACGAAGTCATACGGCCAGCGCTGGCGCAGGGAATGCTGGTGATCAGTGACCGTTACAATGATGCGAGTTTTGCCTATCAGGGGTTCGGGCGCAAGCTGGGTTTTGACGCAGTCCAGCGGGTGGATGATTCGGTTTGCGGGTCAACGCAGCCACAGCTTACCATTCTACTGGACGCCCCTCCCAAGGCCACTCTGAATAGGGCCCTCGAGCGAGAAGGGAACTCGGGCCGGTCGCGCTTCGAGGAGCAAGGACTGGCTTTCCAAAGGCGGGTCCGCCGCGGGTACTTGGAAATTGCCCGCCGGGAGCCGAAGCGAGTCAAGATCATTCGAGCGGACCGGACGGTGGATGAGGTGCAGGCTGAGATTCGCAATGTCGTCGATGAGTTCCTCGTCCGGCAGTCAGAAGCAATCAGCGATCAGCGATCAGCAAGAGGGCAAAGAACTGGCGCTGAAAGCTGATGGCTGAAAGCTGACGGCTGAAAGCTCATTTATGCCCTTTAATTCATTTCTCGGAAATTCGGAAGCGGTCGCTATTCTTCGCGGCTTGATCACCAGCGGACGTGTTCCGGGCGCGATGGTATTCGCCGGGCCGGACGGGGTGGGGAAACGAACGCTGGCAGAAATGATGGCGAAGGCCTTGAATTGCGAGCGGCTGAAGGGTGATTTTTGTGGTGAATGCAGCCGCTGCTTGAAATGCGAGCAGATGCTAGCGACATGCCGCGAGGAGGTGGAACGCCGCCGCGGAATCAAGGACGCGAGCCGCCGCAGCGAGGGGCTGATCTACTTCGACCTGCAGTTGATTGCGCCTCTCACCCGCTACATCCTCACTGAGCAAGTCCGCCAAATGCGCCAGACTGCTTACACTCGGCCCTTTGAACTGCCGCGCCGCATTTTCATTATCGATCAGGCTCAGGCGCTTCACTGGCAAGCCGTGGACTTGCTTCTCAAAGTTCTTGAAGAGCCACCGGACAGCACTCTGTTCATCCTGATCTGCCCCAACCTGCACGAACTGCGCTCTACCATTCGCTCGCGTTGTTTTAAGGTCACGTTCAAACCGGTGGAGCAGGATGTGATCCGGTCCGTGCTTGGGAAGGAGCGCGGCTTCACCAAGGCGGACCTGGAACTGGCAGTGCGCATCGCGGCAGGAAGCGTGGCGCAGGCTAAAAATCTCGACCTTGCGGCGTACCGCCAGCTCCGGGAACCCTGGGTGAACTTGATGGGAACGCTTGCCCGGAAAGAACTGGATTCGCTGGCGCCGCAGGATTGGAAGCGGCTGTTTGACTCTGCCCGCGCGCTCGCGGAGAGCCGCGACCAATTTGAGGAAGTACTGGGAATCGGCTACGGGCTGCTCCATGACCTGCTGGAGCTCGCAGAGTCGGATTCGACGGATCGCCTGGTTAACCTGGACCTCCTGCCGCAGCTAAGACCGTGGTCTTCGGACGTTGGACTTCCGGGCCTACGATTGCTGAAGGACGGCCTCGATGAGGCATTCAAACTGCAGGTGCGAAATGTGAATCAACAATTGGGCTTTGAGGCGATGGCGGTGGGAATGATGGAAGGGAGAACGGGCAGGTAGCCCCAGCGAGCGCCTTTCTCGCCGGCCGCTTTTCTCTTGATACCAACACGGGTTTTGAGGTTACGACCTCGCTGTAGCGGCGGTCTATCACCGCCGGTCTTGCCGGCGCCCTGACACGTGTGCGGCAGGCAGCAGGCAGCAGGCCGTGGGGACGGCACTCTTAAAAATCGCGCCGCCAGATAAAATCGAATTGCGGCCCGCATTGAACCGTGATAGACTTCATCACCAGAGCCTCAGATGTGGGTACCATTTTGCACCAATCAATCCCAGCCAGCCCACTGCTCATCTAACGATGAGGTTAGCTTGGCTCTACCTTTTCGGGGCGACCTGAACTACACCACACCTCCTGCCGGGGGATGAAGGAGTTTAGAAAGTGAACCGTAAACTAATCCGTCCATCTTTGTCAGAGATTCAAGATCAGATGGCGCAACGGCCGCAACGGCGAAAGCCCACTCCTCCTGACCAGACCAATGCCGAAAGCTTCTACTACCTGAAGCAAATGCAATCCCGCACCCCGATGGTGGTGGTGCTGGAAACGGGTGAAACGATCCGGGGCGTCATCGAATGGTACGACCGCGGTTGCATCAAGGTGCATCGTAATGGCGAGCCGAATCTACTCATCATGAAGACCGCCATTCGGTACATGTACAAATCGCCGGACGCCAAGAACGGAGCGGATGGAAATTATCCACGCGATCTTGAGAGTGAATAATTAACCCACCCGGTTTCGGTCTTTTCCCTCCCGGCTTTCGTTTGGAATCGCCCTCGGCGTTCGGGCCTCCGACTTGACACGCCCGGGTCAGACGGCTAGTATGGTTTTGGGATTTGACTTTGGGGGTCCACCCGCTTTGGACTGCAATGTTAGCTGCGATTATGGCGTCGGCCGGGGTTGCCAGCCCACCCCTCAACATGAAGGGTGGGGGGAACTCGTGAAGGCTCTTTCCCGGTGTACCTCACGGGCGTCCTGTTTGTCTTCCTTTCTGATTCTGGTGTTCGCTTTGGGCGCCTTCTTGGCGGGAGCCCAGTTGCTCTTTGCCCAGAACGACCACCGGAACAAGCTTCCTGGGCTGGATAAAATTACCTCCAACGGGCCGACCCGCCAGGCGTTCACCGGGAAGATCCAGTCGCTGGACCGCAAGCACGAAGTGCTGAGTGTAAACACCATCGAAGGTGTCGATACTGAGATTTTTCCGTTGAAGAAAAGAGTGAAGGTAACCTCTGCGAATGGGGCAAAGTTGAAGTTAGTGGCCTTGAAGCCGGGTACCAGCGTTACGGTCTTTTACGAACAGAAGGGCGACCGCCGCACCGTTGACCAGATCATCGTGCTCTCCGATAGTGTGCGATCTAACAAAAAGCAGGAGCGCCACCCGTCCTAGCGGCGCGCCCCCCGAGTGGCCGCTCCTGATCCCGCATGAAAATCGGCATTACTTGTTATCCCACTTACGGGGGAAGCGGAGTGGTGGCCACGGAGCTTGGTATTGAGCTCGCGGCCCGAGGCCACGATGTTCATTTCATCAGCTACGCCCTTCCTTTCCGCATTTCGGAACTTTCCGAGCGTCTCCACTTTCACGAAGTGGAGGTAATGAATTATCCGCTTTTTGATCATCCGCCTTATACCCTAGCCCTGGCCAGCAAGATGTATAACGTGGCCGTGAATGAGTCGCTGGATCTGCTTCATGTGCATTACGCCATTCCACACTCCGTGAGCGCTTACCTGGCAAGAGCCATGATCAAAGAGCGGAAGTTGCCGGTGGTGACGACCTTACACGGAACCGACATCACCCTGGTCGGCGCCGACCGGTCCTATCTTCCCATCACCCGGTTTTCCATCGAGGAAAGCGATGCGGTCACAGCGATTTCGGAGTATCTGAGGCAGTTGACCCTTGGAGAATTCGGGATTTCGCGGCGGGTGGAGGTGATTCCCAACTTCGTAAATTGCGAGGTGTTTCAGCCCGCGCATGGAAAATGCCACCGCGATCAGTTCGCGCCAGCCGGCGAAAAAATTGTAGCCCATCTTTCCAATTTCCGCCCGGTCAAAAGACTTCCGGATGTCGTCGAAATATTTGCGCGCGTCCGGCGCGAGCTTCCCGCCAAGTTGCTGCTGATTGGCGACGGTCCCGACCGCACCGTCGCAGAGTGGATGGTGAGGGAGAAAGGAATTACGGCGGATGTGATTTTTCTGGGCAAGCAAAACCAGGTCCAGGACCTGCTGAACTGCGCTGACGTGATGCTGCTCCCCAGTGATCTTGAATCCTTCGGCCTCGCGGCGTTGGAAGCCATGGCTTGCGGCATCCCCTCGGTCTGCTCGCGAGTCGGCGGGCTGCCCGAGGTGATTCAGGACGGTGTCGAAGGTTTCCTGGTTCCTCCGCGTGATGTCGAAACCATGGCCGCTCGGACGCTCGTTCTCCTGAAAGACGAACCGCTCCGGCAGAAGATGGGCCATGCCGCCCGCTTGCGCGCCCAGATAAACTTTTGCTCGGAGAAGATTATTCCGCGCTATGAAAAGCTCTACGAATCTGTGCTCGACCGGCCTTCCTGATTCTCCTTTCCGGGCTGTTCTACTGAGGATTACCAATTATGGTGACAGCTTTCCCTGTAGCGGC
>JBOGKI010000303.1:0-6072 GCA_050745605.1 Terriglobia bacterium
GCGGTCTATGACCGCCGCTCTCGTGTTTTCAATCAATTCGACGCTCATAGAGCGCCGCTACAGCAGCCTTTGGCGATTAATTCACACCTTCTCAGTTTCGGGCGCAGTGGCGCCGTCCAGGCGGCTATGCCGGCAAAGCCTGCCCTGAGCGAAGCGAAGGGATGCCGGCGCTACATCGGGTGCCGCGCCCGAAGCTGAGGCATCACGACCCTTGTGACATTTCGATTGACACGCGGAGCCAGCAAGTGTATTATGAACTGGTAGTGTCCCCTCGCTCTGCGGCCCTTCGCGCCGCGAACTTATTCCTCAGATTTGAATCAGGTCGATCCATGCCTTGCACCACGAACCCCGCCGAGTCACGCCCCTCCCCGCTCCGCCGGGTGGCGCCGGTGTCGGACGGGCCAGCAAGTGGCCGTGGGCCGTTGCCCACAAGGCCAAGGAGAGACCCACGGCACGCTTTCTGGGCTGTGGGGTCCTCCTGGAAATCAAGCAAAAAAAAGGATTGTTTAAACAAACCAATATGTTATTGAAAACAATAGGCAACTCGAGGAACAAACCCATTCAAAGCCAAAACAAAGCCACGGCAGAATTCAATAACTTATCCAGGATCAACGAGTTGCAACGATTTAGGGGCGAAGTCAGTCAAATCGTTCATAACAAATGCTTTACTAGAGTAGCGGGCATGCTTAGGACGCTCCAAGCAATCCAAGCTCCAAACTCAGTTTCCTCAGAAAATAGTTCAAGTTGCTTCTTATCAGATAATTACCAATATCCGGGAACAAAAACGCCGGCTGGTGATCGAAAACATCGGGCTCAAGGCACGTCAAGGCCTTCAAAATGTGTAACTTGGCTCTTATCTCACTGAAAGACGTCGAGCGCCGCCGTGGCGGTCGCCCACGAGGGTCATCGGCGCAGAGTGCGGGTATCAAAACCCGCCTTGGCCAATCCCCGGCGTCCGCTTCCGAACAGCAAAGTCCCAACATCGGACGGACCACCGTTCCGCCGAAAATGCTTGCAGACGGGCGTCACCCGTTGCTTTCAGTCGTTTGAGAACGGCTCAGAATTGGCATCAGAAGTGCTGTCCTGGAGCTTTACGGGCTTCATGTACGAATAACATGCTGGGGTAGCGCCGACATCCCTTCGCCTCGCTCAGGGCAGGCTTTGCCGGCCAAGCCGCCGGGACGGCGGCGCTACTGTGTAACGCGAATCGCGAGACGCCGGAGTAAGGAGTGATCTTATGGGAGACTTTGTTCAGGACGTGAAGTTCGGCCTGCGCATGCTGGCCAAGAGTCCCGGCTTCACCGCCGTGGCCATCATCACTCTGGCTCTGGGCATTGGCGCCAACACCGCCATCTTCAGCGTGGTGAATGGCGTTCTGCTTAAGCCGCTCCCCTTTCCGCATCCTGACCGGCTGGTTCGCCTCTCCGAAAGGTCAAGTCGGTTTAACGAAATGTCGGTGGCTTACCTGAATTTCCTGGATTGGCAGCGGGCAAACAAGTCATTTCAGCAAATCGCAGCCTATGTGGGCCAGGATATGATCCTGACCGGCCGGGGCGAGCCGGAATATTTGCACGGCGAAAATGTGTCAGCAAATTTCTTCCCCGTGCTCGGCGTCAAGCCCCTTCTCGGCCAGGAATTCAAAGCTGACGAGGATCGCCAAGGCGGAGCGCCGGTGGTGATGATGGGCTACGGGCTATGGAAACGACGCTTCGGCGGGAGCCCGGAGGTCCTGGGCAAGCCTCTGATGCTTAACGGCAAGGACTATACCGTCATCGGAATCCTGCCGCCAGGAATTCAGTACGGGTTTCGCTTTGACGAGAACATCGACGTCTTCACACCGATAGGCCAAGGCGATCCGACCGAACTCCAGAATCGCGATAGCCATCCCGGAATCCGTGCCGTAGGACGTCTCAAAACCGGAGTTGCCCTTGCCCAGGCTCGTTCGAACATGACGGCCATCGCCCGCCAGCTTGCGGCGGAATATCCAAAAAGCAACAGCGGTCACGGGATCACCGTGATGCCGCTTAAGGCGGACGTTGTCAGCGACGTTCATTCAACACTTATCCTGCTGCTTTGCGCGGTGGGCTTCGTACTGCTCATTGCCTGCGCTAATGTCGCCAACCTGTTGCTGGCACGATCCTCCTCCCGCAAGCGCGAGTTTGCCATTCGCACCGCGCTGGGAGCGGGGCGTGTGCGCGTCATTCGCCAACTTCTGACGGAAAGCGTTTTGTTGGGAATCGCCGGAGGCGCATTGGGCCTGCTTTTGGCTTCCTGGGGAACGCAGGCGGTGCTGGCAACCGTGCCGGACAGCTTGCCCCGCATGCAGGATATCGGCCTGGATGGGTGGGTGCTGCTGTTTACATTCGGCGTCGCTATCCTGACAGGCATCCTGTTCGGTCTGGCTCCGGCCATGCAGTCCTCAAAGATTGACTTGCAGGAATCATTGAAAGAGGGCGGCTGGGGAACCGTCGGCGGCCGCCATCGCCTGCAGAATGTGTTCGTGGTTTCAGAAGTGGCGCTGGCCGCCGTTCTGTTGGTAGGCGCGGGCCTGATGATCCGCACGATCGCTCACATGTGGAGCACGAATCCGGGCTTTGATCCGCACAACGTGCTGACCATGCAAGTGGCTCTATCACCTTCCATCGTTGACGATCCGGCAAAGATCAGAATTGCCTATCATCAACTCCTCGACCGAGTCCGCAATATTCCGGGGGTACGGTCCGCAGGGCTCACCACTTTGGTGCCGTTAAGCGGCAGCGACAGTGAACTTGGCTTTGTGGTCGGGGCGCAAGATCATCCTGACTTCCGGCGTGCTCCGAATGCCCTGTTTTATGCCATAAGTCCAGGTTATTTGCGGGCGATGGGTATTCGCCTGCTGCGAGGCCGACGCCTCACTAAACAGGACCGCGAAGGCTTCCCACACGTCATCCTGGTTGACGACGTCCTGGCCAAAAAGGTGTTCCCTGGCCAGAATCCCATCGGCAAGCAACTGACGCTGGAACTCCTCGGCCTTGGCCCCTTCCAGATTGTGGGCGTGGTCGGGCACGTCAAGCACTGGGGCCTGGCTTCCGATGATACGTCCAACATCCGCAATCAAATCTATTTTCCCGCCTTCCAAATCCCTGAGAAGTACTGGAACGAAGCAGCGCAGGGCTTATACCTGGTTCTCCGCACTCCCACGAACCCCCTCAGCATGGTTTCCTCCGTCCGGCGCCAGGTGCTGGGACCGGGCAAAGATCAGCCCATCTATAACGTCCATAGCATGGATCAGATTATTTCGGCGTCCATGTCGCAGCGTCGGTTTTCCATGCTGCTGCTGGGAGTTTTCGCGGGTCTTGCCTTACTGCTCGCCGCTGTTGGAATCTACGGAGTCGTCTCTTACTCAGTCACTCAACGCACCCACGAGATGGGCTTGCGCATCGCGCTTGGAGCGGAGCGAAGCGACCTTGTAAGGTTGGTGGTGCGCCAGGGGATGGTGCTGGCGATTGCAGGCGTGGGGATTGGCTCCGCCGCTTCCGTGGGGCTGACGCGTCTGATGGCAAGCTTGCTCTATGGCGTCCGCCCAACCGACCCCGTCAGTTTGTTTGGAGGGGCGGCGCTCTTGGCTGCCGTAGCCCTTCTCGGGTGCTACATTCCCGCTCGCCGCGCCGCAAAGGTGGATCCGATCGTGGCGTTGAGGCAAGAGTGAAGCGGTCAGCCGTCAGCGATCAGCTTTCAGCAAACGCAATTTTCCGACGATGACCAATGATGGTGACACCCAGCGCTGTAGCGCCAGCGATCACCGTAAGTGGCAATCCTCAACGGATGCGGTCCGGATAGCTGAATGACCGTAGCTGAAAGCTGATCGCTGCCGGCTGAAAGCTGAGAGCTGACCGCTGACAGCTTCCTTCACCGTGTCAACCACGAGCGCGCCCTGACAGTCATGAACGCATAGGGGAAGATCCAAGTCAGCGCCAGCAGCGAATAGTAAGAATAGAATACACCATAGAGGAAATTCATCGACCTTTCCGTGCGCAGGCAATAGATCGTGTTGAAGAAGGATGCGATTCCGGCCACCACCAGGAAGCGCAGGAGCAATTGCGGATTTCCCAGCGTAAGAGCTCCGAGCAGAAACAGGCTGAGGTAACCGATGGGATAGCGAATGTTGGTAATCAGGCGGTCCGCCAGGGCGAAAAGCCTGGAACCCAAGGGCCGCTTCCAGACGATTCCCATGAACCGGATTTCCTCTCGAACGTAACTGCGATTCCAGCGAAGGAACATCTTGCACAGTCGGGAGTAGGTGGTGGGAACCACCGTCTGAACCACGGCCGAACCCTGGTAGACGGAGTCGAAGCCTTCGTTCAGGATGTAGTTGGTCAGAGCGCGATCCTCTCCGAACGTGCATTTCGAGCCCAGGAAAGTCTGGTTCCTCCACTTGTTAAGAACCCTGCGCACTCCGGAAACGCGATAAGCCGTGATGGCGCCCGGACAGCAGTAGACGGTGCGAAATGTGGATTCGGCGGCGCGCAAAAGGTCAAACGAGAGAATGTAGCGGACATGGAGCATGCGCGGGATCAGGCCCTCCGTGCGGTTGTACACTCCCACTCGGCCGGCGACGGCTCCTACGTTTTCATCGTGGAACGGCCCTGCCGCGGCCAGCAGCCCATTTTTCTCAAGCACGCTGTCCGAATCCAACGTCACGACGATTTCTCCGAAGGCCCTCTCGAAGCCAACGGCCAATGCCTCGCGCTTGCCGCGATTCCTGGGGAATCTTATAGGGGTTACGAGCTCAGGATGCCTGGCAGCCGCAATCTGAATGTGCTCCCAGGTATCATCCTTGCTCCCATCATCCACCACCAAAATTTCCAGGCGGCCGGGCGGGTAAAGGGCCGCGGCGACGGAATCAATCGACTTCGCCACCATCGGCCCTTCGTTGTAGGCGGGAATGATAACCGTGAGGGTGGGCGCATCGTGCAGTGTCGCTGATGGAAAGGGCCGGTATCGAAGCCAGAGAAGCGTGCGGAAAACCAGAAGCAGCGTGCCCATGACGGCCCACAGGAAGGCGGGGTACAGCATAAGCTTGGTCCAGTGGCGGGATTCGGCCACAACCAGCATCGGATGGAACAGCCCGTTGCGAGTGACCGCATAGAGCGAGATAAGCAGACCGAGGACGATGGCAGACGCGAGAGCCCATTCCCAAAATCGACGCTCCCCCAGGGCCGGGGAAGCGACTTCCTTCGCCTGCGGTTTGGTCACGACCCGGATGGGCGATGTCCTCTTGCGAGGCACAGGCACTACGGCCGGTACAACCGGCCAGGTGGATGGTTCGGAGATTTCACAGACGCTTCGCATTTTTAAAATCCTCAGAGTGAAGCACCGCTCTTCGACTGGTGTTTCCGTATTGCAAAGTTGTAATTTCTTGCCTGTTAGCAAACCTTTTCCAAATGCCCCGTTGTCGAGGAGACCGTCGCCTGGAGCGAGGGCGCATCGTAGCGGCCTTCCGAATTCGTCGTGACTTTTCGGACCGCGTTGGTTTCCAGGTCCTGAATCGTCACCTTGACGCCCGCCACCGGCACGCCCGAAGTGTCCGTGACGGTTCCCGTAATCGATCCGCTTGCTTGCGCCCGACCGTGGGCCACAACAGCCAGCGCCATGAGGACCGCGCCCAATAAATTCCGTCTCGCACTCCCCGAGGTCATCTCTCCTCTACCCTGACCCTTCATTGAACCCTCCACGATGGACTGTCCTCCGCCGGGAAAAGGCACGTTCCCGCCCCACAACCATTATCGAGGGAGATCACGCGAGACCCCTGTAAAAGCTCGGTAAAAACGCCCTTAACAGCGTCTTAACCTGGCAGCTATCAATGCCGAGTCGTTCGTTCTTGGCTCGTTTGAGCTGCAGGCCTTGGCGCAGCGTAAGCGAAGACAAGCTGCCGGTGCGCGCGGCACGGTACGGATGCGAAGAGAACCTGGATCGAGCAGGTGAGAGCAGATTGGGGGGAAGATTCTGGGTAGTAACTCAGAAGGTGTGAGCAAATTTGGCTGTAGCGGCGGTCTATGACCGCCGCTCTCGTGTTTTCAATCAATTCGGCGC
>JBOGKI010000304.1:0-6072 GCA_050745605.1 Terriglobia bacterium
TCTCAGAACTTCCAGAACATCGTCAACGCGAAACTCGACGCGGCGGCGACGAGCATCCAGAGCGCTTTCGGAGTGGAGCCTTACCAGCCGCAGTACAACGCGCTCGGCGTGTTCCTTGGAAAAGTCAACTACGCGCCGCAGTACACAACGTGCAACTAGTTTCAGCTTCACCGCCCGGGGCTCGATCCACCGTAGCCCACTGGCGCGGAGAGGAGATCTGATGGGCATCCACAGGAGGGGGTTGTTCCTTCTTACGCTGGCTGTGATCTGCGCCGCACCCGCCATACGGCAATCTCTGCTGCTGGACCTCACGACACCGGCGGTGGCGCGGTACGAACGGTCGCTCGCTGGGCATTGCGTTAGCGGAGGCATCCGTCCCACGAATTCGGAGAGTAAATACACCCCTCCCGCACTGCCGCTGCGGGTCCAGATCCTGAGTGTAGACCGCAAGAGTTACCAGGTGGGCGAAGCCGTCCGAGGTACAATCCGCCTGACCAACACCGGCAATGTCTCGATCCCAGTCCCGTGGAGCCTCAATCCGGACATTGTGGAAGGAAAGGACTGCTCCTGGCCGCCCCTGCCGCCGGGCGCGAAGCCGTTGCACGGCTCGGTGACTATTTGGCTTGTGGACGGTGCCGGAAACCTGGACCCCATCGGTTCCCATTACCTTTTCGGCGCTACCAGCAATGGTGCGACCTATCGCAACCTGGCGCCTAATCAGAGCTTGGAGATTCGGATGATGAGTCGTATCGATGTGTCCTACCTCAACGAGCAGAGGTTGAAGGAGAAAAGGAAGGTCTTGGCGTTACCGGCGAACCTCAAAGCTGTGGGCAGTTTTGAGTACAATGACGTCCCGTGGTTTGGAGAATACCCGGAAGTTCATTCGGCGGATTCAATTCCGATCACGGTCACCGGTCAGTGAAAGGTCAGCCTGAGGGCAGTTCCGCGGTCGGCGACGCAGACCTACAGCTATCACTGCACCGGCTTGCCTGACAAGGTTATGTATGGCCCTCTTACCATCGGCCGGACCGTAAGTCAGAACTCTAATGGTAGCTGGGAATATGTGGTCACTAAGAGTGGCTATAGGGCTGTGTACAACCCCCTTCCTTGAGGGTTGCCCTATGAGGTTGAATCGGGGCCGACCAGAGAGTCAGATGCCAGGAGGCTACAGATGTCACGGTCAGGGAACCTAAAGCAATTCCTGCAGCCTGCAATCAGCAGCCTGCGGCCCATTCTAATGCTGGGAGTTATTGTAGCGCTTGGGGCACCCAACCTAGGGGCCCAGGGGGGGATTGAACTATCGTTCAAGCTGAAGGATTCCAGCACGACCCTTCATGAACCGGTCTGGGTGGAGTGTTCGATTCACAATACGCTACCGAATAGTATCAGCCTCGATTTAGGGTTCAACCGGACGAGGAACTTCGTGTTCACGATAACGGCTCCCAATGGGACCGTAACGAGCCCGCTCCAGTTAGGCAATGCCGGCTTCGGATTGTATGGGGAGTTGTCTTTGCCAGCGGGCGGTGTTCACACAGAAGAGGTCCTTCTTAATGAATGGTACCCCTTTCCTGCGGAGGGAAATTATCTCGTTCGTGTGAAATTCACGGGGCCTATCCGGACCGAGTTTGGACAGACGATCCAAGCTAACCGCGAAGGCGAAATGGAGTTGGATATTGAGCCGAGGAACCCGAAGACGCTCGAAGAAATTTGCCGCGCCCTGACAGCCGCAGCCGTATCACCGAACGCAGAAGCGGCTCTTCGAGCAGGGCGAACGTTGAGCTACGTCAGCGATCCAATTGCTGTTCCCTTTCTGGGGGAAGTCCTGCGCAACTCCGATTTCGCCCAGCTTCTGGCAGCCCAGGGCCTCGGAAGGATCAGGACTCCGGAAGCCCTCAGGATCTTGAGATCGCGCCTCAACACCGAGGACCCCGGGTTGAAAGCCGTTATTGAAGGCGCGCTCAGCGGCCATCCCGGCGCAGTAATGGACTAGCCTCAATCTCCAGGAAGGCGGGGTAGCGAGCGCAGCCCGGTGTTTGGCCGTAACCAAAGAGCAACGCTCCATGACGAATTCCGGTGGGCTGGCGCAGAGCGGGTTTGTCGCCTCAATCGAAACCCCACGGTCAGAGCAGCACTGTCCGTGGCTACCACTACACTTCATGCGACTAAGCTGACAAGCGCGCCTGCTCAGAAGTTGGAGGCGGAGATGCTGCTGCGCGGGACAGGCGTCGTCGGTGAGCCTCGCGCCCTCCTGCATTCTACGTGCTTCCGCTGGATGTTCAGCAAATCTCGTCGACAGCAGGGTTCATGGACTGCGACAACAACTGGACGTATTACGACGTGACCCTCGGTGCCTCGTGGAGTTCCAACCACACCTCGGTTTGCAGCATCGCCAGCGCAGGGATTATCAACGAAAATTCGCCGGGATCGTGCACCATCACGGCCCAATTTATCTCGCCGAAGTGGATTTGGGACGCCGGCTTGTGCGCTCACGCCTTCCCGGAGATCGCACTCTTAGCGTATGCGTACGGTACGGTCGGCGCATACCCGGTCAACTTTCACGTCAACGGGGTAAGTAAGCTGACGAACGGTACCCTCGAATTCGACTACGAGTGGAGATCGAGCGACGGGAACATGTCCGACCTTTCGAGTTGCGGGGTGACTGAGACCGTAAACTATCCGGGTTCGGGAAATTACGTCTGGCCGGAGCCGCCTTGGTACACAACCACAATCAATCCCGACACTGGGCCCGTTCCTCCGGCTGCTGGATCTGCGGGCGGGCTGATCGACGATCAGCAGCCAGGCACGTTCCTCAAGCCTTACAAGGCAGCTGGATTCACTGCGACGCAGACATACAACTACTCCTGCCACAGCGGGGCCTTGCAGGGAACTCTTTTGGGGCCGCTAAGCATCGTCAGGTCGGTGACGAAGAACTCGAACGGTACTTACAAGTATACGGTAACAAAGAGTGGTTACGAGAATTCAGTTAACCCACTCCCATAGGGGGTGACTGTGATGATTTTGAAACGGTGGTTCATATCGGCCGTTGCCTGCCCGCTGATTTTCGCCGTAGCAACCAACGTTGGGGCACGCACTCTTCCCGCCAGCGAGCCCGGTGTGCAGGTTTCCTTTTCGATCCCGCAATCCACTGTGACCCTCAACGAACCCGCCTACCTGTTATTTGTTGTTCGCAATGGAACTGGCCGGGAAACGACGGTTTATCTTGGTAAGAACAATACAGCCGGTTTCCGGTTCACGATTACTGATTCAACGGGGAAAATCACCCACGCGCCTCAGGCAGGTGCTGCGGGAGCCGGGGCATGGGGTAAGGTGCTGGTGGACGCCGGGAGATCATACGCGCAGGACCTTCTGGTGAATGAATGGTATCACTTCGATAAGCCGGGGAACTACAAGATCGAGGTGGAATTGATCGAGCATGCATTGCGGGAACCCGAAAAGGTCTTGAGGACCTGGGTTTCGGGGAAAATGGAGTTGACGGTCCTGCCGCGAAACCCGCAACGCTTGGATGCGGTGTGCCGCAAGCTGATCCTTACCGCTCTCTCGGTCTCTAACTACCCTGCGGCTTCTGAGGCGGCGCTAGCGCTTAGCTACGTTCAAGATCCAGTGGCCTTGCCCTACCTCGGTCAGCTCCTCGCGGGCGGTAACTCCCTAAGCCCCACCGCCATTCGGGGGCTGGTGAGGATCGGCACACCTCAGGCAGTAAGCATTCTGGAATCTCATCTGGCAACTTCCGACACGCTGTTGAGGTCGCTGATACGATCAGCGGTTGAAGAGATCAAGACGGGAATCCACCCAACCGTCGAGGACTAAGCGCAGAACCAAGCGGCTCTGGAAGCGGGTAGCCGAGTTCGAGCGGTTTCTTAAATTGACCGGGACCGGGCTGGCTCAGGGATTAGCGCGGCTAAGACCAACGTCGGGAACGCTTTTATGGTTGATCCCTACGGGCCGCAGTACAACTCACTCGGACTATTCCTCGGGTACGTCAACTACGCGCCCGATTACACTTGGTGTAGATAGCAGCTTCGCGCGGCCGGTGCACTAATGGAGCGTCAAGTCGGAGGGATGTGATGAGCGGGCGGTTGGGAGGATGCATAGCACTTGGGCTTCTGTTGTTTCGGGGCGGCCCGCTGAGGGCGCAGTCGCTGGCATTGGATCTGACCACGGCTTCAGTGGCGCGGTACGAGCGCTCACGCACCACGGGCTGCGGCGGGGGAGGAAGTGTCTGGACATCGAACAAGAACTATGTGCCCTCTACAGTCCCTGTTCAAGTTAAGATCGTAGCCCTCGACCGCAACAACTATCGCGTCGGGGAACCCGTCCGCGCAACGCTCCGCTTGACCAACATCGGCAGCCAGCCGATCCCAATTCCATGGACGGTCAACCCCGATCTCGTGCGTGCGGAGAATTGCTTCTGGCTGCACCAGCCCAGACTCCACGTTCGCGGATGTCATTACCGGTCAAGCAGCGAATTATTACCCTTCCGCTCTTCCGCCGCAGTCGCCCCTCAGCGGCACTAAGGTGGACCATTGGACACAGGAATGGAGGGTTGGCAGCACGACACCCGGGAGCGGATTGCGCGTTCAGTCGGATACGCTCCAGAAGTACATTGACCACGCCAGGCATTTATCAATAGTCACGCCCGATCCGTAGTCTTGGGGTGCGCATGTTTGAGTTGAAGGGGAGCAAGATCACTCGTTACGTTGATGTCTTGGGGACGCTGCTGTTTGGGGGCTTCGTCGCCGTGGCCGCGTGGGCGAGTCTTGTCCCCAACCTTGACCTACAGGCACTCGTGGATGACTCCGGCGCTGTTGTCGTCGGACAGGTCGTTGCGGTCACAGCGCAGGGCCGAACGGTGGCTGGCACGCAAAGCGTGAGCGGCACCTTGATGCAGGCTGACCTGCGGGTCGAAAAGACCCTAAAGGGACGGCCAGGACGCCAGCGACTCACTTTTCAGTTCTTTTTCCCAGATGCGCCCATGGCCTACCGGAGAATTCCCAAGGGGCAGTTCGGTGTGTTCTTCCTGCGGAAGTCTGCAGGCGGTTACGAGGTGGCGAATTCGTACTACCCGTTCGTGGTTGCTTGTCCCGCAAGCCCGCCCGCTGAGGGCTCCATCCCAGAACAAGTGGTAGCTGAGGTCGCGTACGTTCTTCGATGCGCGAATGCCTCGAGTGAATCGCGCCAAGCAGCGGTTTACACCCTGCGGGCGGTTCGCACCGCTGCATCAACGGCTGCTCTCAAGGTGGCCGCGCGTGACCCCAACATGCGGGTTCGGTGTTCCGCACTGGCAACGATGCTGCGGCGGAACGACATCTCGCTCCTACCGGAGGCTCAAGCTATTTTGTTACATCCGCCCCCAAGCGCCGACCCGAACTGCGTGGACAGCATCGCTTATGGCATTCGGGACGGTGTCCGGGATGCCCGAGCCATACGCTTGCTTGAGCCCTTACTTCACGCAAGCAATGTCCGAGCTCGGCGCGCGGCCGCCGCCGCTCTCCGCGCTACCGGAGACCCCTCCGCGATTGGACCGTTAACCGAGGCGCTGTGGGACACAGACCTGGACGTAAGGTACTACGCGGTTGTCGGCCTGGGTGAAATAACCGGTCAGAATGAGTGGACTCCGGCTGTCGACTACTTTGCACAGAATGAGCAGAAGTTCCTTACCCACTGGCGGGAGTGGGCCAAGTCCCACCGATAAGACCAGTATACCGAGGCAGCGCGGGTCTGGGGACAACTAGCCAAACCCTCACCCTCGCTCCAACGCTGGTTCCTGGCTACAGCACGCAGGATGTTTCGCTGCCCGGCTGGCGCAGAGCGATAGCTCTGCGGATGGGAGAGGGGAGGAGCCGTGCTCGGCGACACATTGAGCGGATCGCAGCCAAGGCAAACCCACGCCAGGGCGGCGCCACCCGGCCCCATCTCTTGGGGCCGGCCCGCGGGTGGCGCATACATTGCCTTGTATGTGTGCGCCCCACCAACGCGCACAGCTTCGCCCTGCGCCAAACCGGCCAGGCTGGTAAGGGTTCAGTTTCGTTTTGTAGCGGCGGTGTCCCCACC
>JBOGKI010000305.1:0-6052 GCA_050745605.1 Terriglobia bacterium
CCGCAGAATTTCCACGCGAATGCCCGGAATGATCTCCCGATCGCCTTCCAGAAATTCAGTTTGAGATTCGGCCGGCACGAAGAATTGCTCGATATAACTGGCGCGGTCGCGGTCCGTCGGATTCAGCGCATGTTCCCACTCTCCCCGCTGAATGTAATACCGGGCGCGAGGGAACGTGGGAACCACGCGGGCGCCATCGCGGCGCGTGTTCCACCCGCAGTGATCGAAGTGAAGATGCGTGTTAATGACGATATCAATGTCCTCGGGCCGCAGTCCATGGCCGGCAAGATCATCGGGAAGAGTTCTCGAATGGTTGACACCGTAAATCTTCGCGAATTTGGCGTCGAATTTATCCCCGATGCCGGTCTCGATGAGCACACGGTGCCGACCCGCTCTAACTAACAGGCAGTTGAGTCCCAGGGTGACCCGGTTCAGCTCGTCGGCAGGCAGTTTCTTCTCCCAAAGGGTCTTGGGGACAACGCCGAACATCTGGCCGCCATCAAGCAAGAACGTGCCGTCGGAAAGGGCTTCGATTTCAAGCGATCCCAGGATCATAAATTCTTCTCTTCCACCAGCTCGATCAAGATGCCTGCGGTGCTCGAAGGATGCAGAAAGGCGATCTTTTCCTGGCCGGCTCCCGTGCGGGGTGTCTTGTCCACCCGCTTGAAACCCGATTGCACTAGCTCGGCCAGCGTCTGGTCGAGGTTCGCTACCGAAAGAGTCATGTGGTGAATGCCGGGTCCTCGACGATCAAGAAACTTGGCAATTGGGGAGTCCTGAGCCGTCGATTCCAGCAATTCAATCCGGCTTTCCCCCACATGGAAAACGGCCACTCTGACCTTCTGGTCAGCGACGTCTTCTTGGGGAGACGGTTTCTGACCCAATAGCTTTTCAAAGATGGGCACCGCTTCGGCCAGCGACTCCACCGCGATCCCAACATGATGAATCTTTGAAGGCATCAGGCTCTGGCTCCTTGCATTAGAAGATCGCAATTCCCGCTCCTCAGGAGGACTTCAGTCGCAGGTCATCCTGAGCGCAGCGAAGGATCTACTTTTCTCAGCGGGCGGCGTGGCACAAGCAGACGCTTCGCTCAGCATGACAGCGGTCTTGGGTCGCGGCCGCAGGCCGCACTGCCCAACCCCAATCATCGCCTCGCAAAATCCGCAATCAGGTCTTCCACCACCGAATGGGGATCGAGCCGGCGCGCTATAATCTCCTCCACATCGGCGTCCAAAATGCCATCCGCCAAATGCCGGCTTGCAACCTTGGAGAATAACTCCTGCCGCAGAAGGTCCAGGATGCGGGCCCGCCACTTTTCGCGGGAGCGCCGCATGGCAAGACCCTGCTCGCGTCCGAACGTGCGGAATTGGTCCAGCGCCCGCACCACTTCTGGCACACCCGTGCCATCCGTGGCCACCGTTTTCAGGATGGGCGGCCGCCACAGGCCGGGCGGCGGGCTGATGGAGAGCATGACGGCCACCTCCTGCTCGACACGGTCTGCCCCCACACGATCCGCCTTATTAATCACAAAAACGTCAGCAATCTCCATGACCCCGGCCTTGAACGTTTGGACGTCATCGCCCATGCCGGGTACAAGGAGCAATATCGTAATATCGGCGAGGCGCGCCACCTCCACCTCATCCTGTCCCACGCCCACCGTTTCAATCAGCACCACCTGGCATCCGGCAGCTTCCAGGACCGTCACCACATCGTGCGCGGCGGGAGCGAGGCCGCCCAATTGGCCGCGCGTCGCCATGCTGCGGATAAAGACACCCTCGTCCCCGGACAGGCTTTGCATACGGATGCGGTCGCCAAGAATGGCTCCGCCACTGAACGGACTCGTCGGGTCCACTGCGAGGATGCCGACGCGATGCCCGAGCCGCCGATATTCAGCCGCTAGCTTTTCTACCAGGGTACTTTTTCCCGACCCGGGCGCGCCGGTGACACCGATCACCAAAGCGCCTGAAACCCGCACAAACAGGCGCTTCAAGAGTACGATGCCATCTTCTTCCTGATTTTCGACCGCGGTAATTGCGCTCGAGATGGCCCGACGGTCGCCCACCAGGATTTTTTCCATCCACTTTTCTAAATCGTCTGGCATGGAGGAATTCAAGAAACGGAGCAGATTCGCAGTCATTCAGGAGTTGCGAGGCGGGGCGAGGGCGCCCGCCTTCTTCTAAGACCGGGCATTCAGTCTTTAAGCAGCTCGCGGGCAATTACCATGCGTTGGATTTCGCTGGTTCCTTCGCCGATCGTACACAGCTTCACGTCCCTGTAATACTTCTCAACCGGGTAATCCTTGATGAACCCATATCCGCCATGAATCTGAACCGCTTCGCTCGCCACCCGGACAGCAACTTCGCCCGAATAAAGCTTCGCCATTGCGCCCTCCCGGGTCACCCGTTCGCCTTGATCGGCGAGTCGCGCGGCGCGCAACATGAGTAGACGCGCCGCGTCAATTTCCGTCGCCATATCCGCTAATTTCCATTGAATGGCCTGAAATTCCGAAATGGCCTTACCGAATTGGCGCCGCTGCTTGGCGTAGCTGACGCTGGCTTCGAACGCCCCCTGAGCCATGCCAATGGCCAGCGCGGCAATTGAAATGCGGCCCTTGTCGAGAACTTTCAAGCTATCCACAAAGCCGTGACCCGGCTCTCCCAGGCAATTGTCACGCGGCACCCTGCAGTCCTCGAAAATCACTTCCGCGGTGTCGCTGGCGCGCAGGCCCAGTTTGTTCTCCTTCCTTCCAGGCCGGAATCCCGGCGTGCCACGCTCGATGATGAATGCGGAGATGCCGTGCTTATGGGACGACCTATCGGTCACGGCCATGGCGACGCAAATATCGGCATAGGTCCCATTGGAAGTGAAGGTCTTTGATCCATTCAGGACCCAGGTGTCACCGTCCCGCCGCGCTGTAGTACGAGTGCCGCTGGCGTCGCTACCGGCTTGGGGCTCTGTCAGGCTCCAGCAGCCCAGCAATTCTCCCTTCGAGAGCGGCAGAAGGTACTTGCGTTTCTGCGCTTCGGTTCCGGCGATGAAAATATGCCCCGAGCAAAGCGAAGTGTGGGCCGCAACGATGATGCCGACTGAGCCATCCACCCGCGCCAACTCCTCGATCACTGACGCATATTCGACGTAGCCGAGCCCGGCGCCGCCATATTCGATCGGGTAGGGCACGCCCATCAGCCCCAAGCGGCCCAGGTCATTCAGGATTTCGCGGGGAAAATGCTGAACTTCATCCCATTCCATCACATGGGGACGAATCTCCTGCTCGGCAAAATCACGGACCGTTTTCTTGATTTCGACCTGCTCTTCGGTCAGTTCAAAACGCAAGGCTCACCTCTTGACCGCACGCTCCCTTAAAAACTATAACACAGGGCAGCCTCAGCCCATCCGGGCCCGACAGCCTTCCCGCAGTCTGAAGCCCGGAAGCTACGTTGCGGCCCAACTGCGTTGACCCGTGCTAAGATGGCTTTCGAAATGTTGAAGCAATGGGTTTGTGGGGCCGTCTGCATTTCCGGATTTTTCGTTTCGGGTGCTCTGTTCGGCCGTCCCCGGAGGTCCAAAAAGCCGCAAAACGCCACCGCCTCCATCATCGTGGAAACGGGCAAAGCCGGTTGCAGCGTGGACGTGGATTCCACGCCCAGCGGCACAACCGGCCTCAAGGGCAACCTGACGGTGAGAGGTGTTGAGCCAAACGACCATTACGTCCACGTGCATTGTCCTGACGAGGTGGAAACCAGCAGTTTCGTTTCGCCGCAGCCGGGCGGAAAAGCTGTGGTTCAACCTAAGCCCCCCGGCGTGGGCAGCGATGGAGAGTCGGCGGCGCTGCAGGTGGCGGAAAGCAAGATGGAATTGCAAACCATTGTCCGAAGGGCTGCTGATGAGCGGGCAGAGGGCCGGTTCGATGAAGCCGTGAAGGACTTGCGCTATGCCGCAACGCTCGATCCGGAAAACCCGGACCTGCACCGTGAGCTGGGAATCACTTTCCTGCTGGAAAAAGACTGGCAACGCGCCCGCATCGAGATTCTTGAGGCGCTCCGGCACGATCCCAATGACGCGGACGCCCACAGCAATCTGGGTTATACGCTCGAACGGCTCGGGAAATACAAAGCCGCGCTGGACCAGTACCGCATTGCCACCCACCTTGATCCGGCAGAAGATTCCTACCGCCAGCACTACCTGGAGGCGCTCGAAAAATATGCGGTCCAGCAGGCCGCGGTGAAGCAGAAAAAGAAGTGAAGGTTGAGGCCGGGGCAGGGTTGATAGCCGCGGACAGCGCCTTTCTGTCCTGAAACATCTCAAGCCGAAATCGCCTTTTTCGGAGCGCCCAGAACTTCACGCAGAGCTTCAATGGCTCGCGCGCAGCCGACCCGATCCACATCGCAGTGAGTTACCATGCGCAGCGAGTGCGGCGCCGTCCCATTGGCGAAAACATTCCTCTGCTTCAGCCGTTTGGAAAGTTCAACCGAATTAAGACCCGTGCCGCTGATATCAAAAATCAAGATATTGCTCTGTACTTTGGCTGGGTCAATCACGATTCCGGGTATCTCCGCCAAGCCGTTGGCCAGGTAGCTCGCGTTCTCATGATCGACGTGAAGGCGTTGGGGAGATTCCTCCAATGCCATCAGAGCGGCGGCGGCCAGCACTCCCACCTGTCTCATGCCGCCACCCAGCATCTTACGCACGCGCCGCGCTTCCTCAATGAAACTCTTGCTCCCCACCAGCATTGATCCCACTGGCGCTCCCAGCCCTTTTGAAAAGCAAAACATCACAGAATCGAAGTTCTCGGTTAACTCCCGCACCGGGCGGTTGAGCGTGACCGCGGCATTGAAAATTCGCGCTCCGTCGAGATGTACGGGAACACCTTCCCCATGACTGCGATCGCAGATCTCGTGGCTGACTTCCACGGGGTAAACGAACCCGCCGGCGAGGTTGGAAGTGTTTTCAAGTGAGATCAGTCCGGTGCGGGCCCGCTGCTCAGACTTGGTCCGCACCTGCGGAGCGATCATCTCCCAGGTCAAAATGCCGTCCGGCGCGCAAATGGTCCGCGCCAGGCATCCGGAAAAGGCCGCCATCGTTCCCATTTCAACGCTGAAGATGTGAGCGCGATCTTCGCAAATAACTTCCTGGCCGTGGTGGGTGTGAACTTTGATGGCCGTCTGATTGCCCATCGATCCCGAAGGCACGAACAGTCCCGCCTCCCGCCCGAATATCTCTGCGGCGCGCTCCTGCAAACGGTTGACCGTGGGGTCCTCGCGATAAACGTCATCTCCCACCTCGGCTTCCGCCATGGCCCGGCGCATGGCAGGCGTGGGCTTGGTGACGGTATCGCTTCTCAGATCAACAATCGACTCCATGCGTAATCAAGTCCTTTCGTAGCGGACATTACCAGTTCTCACGCCTTGTCCCCGGCCTTAAAATCCGTCCAGGGACCGGCAATCATGTCATGCAGCAACGGCTCCTGCCAGGCATATTCGGGATGGGCCTTCAGAAAGGGCGCCACGTAAAAGCTTTCTCCGCACGGGTGGCCGCGCCGCGCCACGAATCGCATCTCTTCGGTCATCCGGCTATCCGCCACTTTGCCCTGGATGGCCCCCAGCGGGTCATGGGGCTCCGCGTCCCAATCGGTCTCCCGGTAGGGCACCAGGTCGCCATGCCCGCATAAGCTGCGGAAGCCCGGCTGCTCCTTTTTCTCATAAGTATCGTAGTGGTCGGAGAGGAATTGCTGAGCGTGCTGGACGTCAATCTGGCCCTTGTACTGCTTCATGAGCTGGTCCCACCGCACGTGGCGTGCGTTCGGCGACAGCGAAAGATCGTTCGGGTTGAAAGTGGTGTCTTCGGCCAGCACTTTGGGATCGCTCACAAAGTTCGAACCCACGAAGTATCCGTCTTTGGACCGCCACACCCGCCAGGCTTTCAGGCCCAGCTCAAATTGGGCAATCTCACCCGTCTTGCGATCTCCCAACAACCAATCGTTCGCATAACCGCCGTTGTTTTCCTTGAGCATGATTTGGACATAATCGTCAATCGAGGAGGCGTACTGCATGGC
>JBOGKI010000306.1:0-6042 GCA_050745605.1 Terriglobia bacterium
GTCCCCAGCGTCAGACCGCCGGTGACTCCCAGGGAATGTGTGGTGGTGTTGTAATAGAAGTTTGTCGTGTCACCGCCGAAGGCGCCCGTGCTGTTGAACTGCACTGCCGTGTTCCCACCTCCCGGCGCCGTACTGCCCGACCCGCACGCTGCGCCCGCATCCGCCAGCACGCCGCTCGCTAACCACTTGGCGCAATCGCCCGTCGTGATTGCGCCGTTGTATTGAGGGACCGTCAGGGGAAGCTGGGCAAGACTCAAGGTGCCGTTTAGGTCGGAAAATGCCGGCTGCGTGAGGGCCGGCACGCCGGTCGTTGAGATCGAATTCACCCACTGATGGGCCACGGCGGTGTTCGCTTCCACACCGCCCAGCGTCGTCTGCGTGGGTACGGGTAAGTCGGATGACGGAACAATCCCAGTGAGCGAGACTGTTTGATTCGGCCACGATCCGCTGACGGAGATGTTCGCTCCGGGCGTCAGGCTAGGCGAGTTGGTTCCCGTGCCGCCACTGGAAACTGCCAGGGGAGTCCCCAGCGTCAGACCGCCGGTGACTCCCAGGGAATGTGTGGTGGTGTTGTAATAGAAGTTTGTCGTGTCACCGCCGAAGGCGCCCGTGCTGTTGAACTGCACTGCCGTGTTCCCACCTCCCGGCGAGCCGCCACTGCCTCCACATCCCACCACGCAGTTGACTCGAATCGCGTCGTAGGTTGTATCGAAGATGGAGGTAAACACTTGGTCGGCGTCGGATGGCGAGGCCTGACCTCCCAGGGGCGTGACTCCGGCCCGGATTCGAAGGGCGTTGTTGACTGGGTCGAACGCTGCCATGCTGACCTGGGTCAATCCGGTAGGCGTCATTTGCGGAGCGCCGCCGGCGCCGCCCGACCATCCTGGGAGAAAAGGCTTGGGGGGCAGAAGGGCAAGGAGCTGACGGCGCGCCCGGCTCTTGGTCTCGGCGTGGCGGCTATTGTCGGAGATGACTGTAAACTCGCCCGTCTGCCAGTTGTAGTGCACCTCCAGCGGTCCCGCAAAAAGCAGGCCGGCGAGCCATACGCACAGAAGGCTGGCACAGCAGAACGGAAGCCATATTTCCGCAAGGCGGGCGATAACGAAACGGCACAGCCTTTTCCGACTTCTCTTGAGATCAGCCATTTCTTCCTAACCTTTCAATCGAGCTTCACTGAAGAAGGCAGCGGCTTCGCCGGGCGAGGTTTACCGCGCCGGGAGTTCCTGCCCCCCACGCCGGCCCCCGACCTCTGCAGCGTCGTCTCCCACTTCAACGGTTTCGCCCCGAATTGCCGCAATGCCCTCCGCCGACTCTTCAGGCAGCGCCAGCTCGTCCCGGATGAACTTTCGCAGGTTCGATTCAGAGATCACGAGTCCGGCCTGCGCAAATTGGGTTAGAGCCGAAGCGATATCCCCCAGGGAGCGCGACTGGACGTTTGCCGCAACCAGTCGCGGCACGGGCGCGTGTTCCCCGAAGTTAAACTCCACCAGCCGCCGCACCGTGGAATTAGTGATCGTAAGGGCGATCTGGTCCGCCAGATTCTGCAGGGAGAGCATAAAGAAAGCCTGACTCGAATCGCCCAGCGACCGCGAGCCATGCTCCGCCTGCCCGAGATCCATGAACAGCACTAATGCCGCATGGGAGAGCATGACGTTATGGTGCTGAATCGACGGCATCACGTCGCGCAGCCGGCCCTGATAACCCACAATGCGCAGGCCCGTGGTGGCATCGCCGGGCGGCTCGACAATGCCAGTGGCCTCGTGGGCGGCAAGTTGGGTCACGAAGTTGTAAGCCGCTTCCTTATCCTGTGCGGAAAAGCCGGGCGCCAGACGGAAGACCGGAATGCCCAGGGCGTTGCGCTCCGCCGCGATGGAGTCGATCTTATAAAGCGCCGCTTTGATATACCAATGAGGGTACATGGACCGGAGGAGCGAGATGCCCCAGAAGTTCGCTCCCTCCTGCTGGTAAGTAAACCGCGCGATTTTCTCAGCGGGCAAGAGTGCAGTCAGAAACCGGTCATTGCGATAGCCGTACTGCTCAACCGCAACCAGGGTTTCTCCGTCGGGTTCTGTCAGCCAGCGGTAGAACGTGAGAGGCAGTCGTGGCGCGAGACGCCGCAAGCGAATCCGGGAGCCATCCACCGTCCAGATGTCCTCGTGAATGGCGCAGCCAAAATCCAGCATCAGCAGCGCGTTGCGCACCACCTCATCCCACGATTGCGTCACCCAGGCGCCGGATTCTGTCCGGGATTCAAGCCCGCCGAACAAGTTCTCGCGGACAAACTCCGTGATTTCCCGGGCCTTGGCGGCGGTGTTCCGCCCCGCGCCGTTGCTGTTCACCGCCCCCGGCTTCGCCGCATCACTGCCGGACGAGGATGGCGAAGTCACATTCCAGCGTGCGGATTGCACGGGAAGTTTGCAGGCGGCGAGCGTGGCGCGCACTTGGGCGTCTCCCCGGCGCATCTTTTCGTAAGTCGGGATGGCATTCCGGCCCATCAACTCCGGGTTATACTCGCCCAGGTCCAACAGAAATCCGCCCGTGATAGGCGTGCCTGGCACTCCGAGCGTGGACGTGGTGGGAACCTCCGGCGGGGCTGGGCCCACCGGCTCCGCGACGGATGTTCCGGCCGGACCATCGGCCCTTGCCAGTGGGTTTCCTATGTAACTCGGGGAGATCAGCCCGGCCTCGCGATCAGCCATCGCCAACGCTTGGTCGAGCCGCTCCCGAAGAGAACGCATGCCTCTGCGCAGCGCCTTGTCGTCTTGCCCGGTATACTTTTGCTTCACGACTTGTACTTTCTTCCAGCGATTTGGCGACTGCCACAGATCAAGGGCTCGATCCCCATGGAGGGGACTTCCTCAGTCGCCGGTCGCGAATCGCGTCTCGTCCAATCCCTCTACTTCGATAAAAGTCGGTCCTTGTTTTTCGCTTCTTCCCAAGCGCGCATCCCGGCATACGCCAGAAATGCCGCGCCCCAGCAGTCGAGCCCGCGATCCGCTGTTTCCCGAGTCTTCAGGCGTTGCCTTTGGTTTTTGCCGGAGCCGCCCCCGCCAGCAGCTCCGTTTTGCGGTCGCTGCCGGAGCTCGATCCAAAGTAGTAGCCAATCACCGCCACCCAGGCCGTGCCCAGCGAGCCCAGCATGATGTTCAGCACGTCTTTATTGGTCGCGGGAATTTCGCGCATGGCCATCCAATAAAGCAGCCCGAAGAAGCCCAGCGTCACGAGCAGGCCGAGAAGCGGCGGAATGAAACTGCGCACCGAGACCTGCATGGAGCGCGCGCTCTCGACATTCTTCTCGCGGATTTCCGCCAGCGCCTCATCGCGCCCGGCGACAAGCTGGTCCCTCTGCAACTCAAGCTGCTGCGCAGCCTGCTGCATCTGCGCTTTTTGCTCCGGCGAGATGTGAAACTGGTCAATCAGATCGCCAATGGATTTGACCGGATCGCCTCCGATCAAGCCCTTGAAAATAGTTGCAAATCCGCCCATTCGTTATCACTCCTCGAAAGCTGCTGGGGCGCTGCGATGCTTGCGGCTGGCCTCGGGTGCGGTCGCGAAAACTAGGGCTGCGGCCAGAGTCTTCATCGTGTCGTCAACGGCCCAGCCCAGAAGAACGGCGGGTAACAAAAGCATCCTGACCGTGGTCCAAACCACGTCGGCGCCTCGTCGGATCATTGAAATCAACTTAGCGTGCTTCATGTTCATTTCCTTTCGGCTGCCTCTGGCAACTGATGGCTGCAAAAAACGTTCAAAAGACTCGGCTCTTCATGCCGGCGAAGGTGGGGCGCCCCACCAGGCCTCCGACCCCCGCCAGGTGATATGACGGCCGCTCAGCCGCCGCTTCGGCCATGCAGAAAGCCCACCAATGATCGGCGTGGCCATACTTTTCGTCGTGCTCCGCGTCAAAACGCGGCTGGCCCAGAGAGTTCACCGTCTTCTGGACGGAGCGGAAGGATTGGCGGATCCGGTCATCGTCCGGCAACCGTACTTTGGCCTCTTCCATTCTCCGTTTGGCCAGAACGGCCATCGATTCCTTGCGGCCTTGCGTGAACTGCACGCCCTCCACCTTTCCGGGATAATCCCTTTCGAGCGCTTCGAAGATTGCCAGTCCCATCCCGCTCTTGTCGATATTCATGCGCCGGAGGTAAGGCATGAGGGCGCGGGCTTCCCGAATCTGGTCGGGCGTGGGGATCTTCCGCATTTCGATGATGCCGCGAGTCCAACTGACGTCTCCGACGAGTTCGCTGATCCAGATGACGCTCGCGTCTTTGTAGCGGGCGATGTCCCAGCCCGCATACAGATTTTCGAGACTCGAATCAGGGCGGTCGAGGCTCGAAAGCTGAAAATCGAAATTCGATGACGCCTCCGAGCTGACGCACTGCTGGAACAACTCCGGAGCAATCCACTGCGAGCCGCCGGAGATGAACTCGCAGCAGAACTCCTGCCGCCAGGTTTCGTCATCCACGCCCGCGCGCAAGGCTTCAATGTCAACCTTCATACCTTCCCGGACGGCCTTATAAATGTCACACCAGTGCCCCGACCATCGGCTTGGCGCGCGGCCTCCTATCTCAGGGGCGCGCTCCGTGGGATCGCCTGCGGTGTTGTCCGCAAGTTCTGCTTCTTTGGCGAGTTGAAAGAACTTTCCTCCCTGGCCGTTCGGTGTCGAGATCACTTCCAGGCTGTAGCCCCGCGTGATGGTGGGATAGAGCGAGGTATAAATCTTCTCCGCATCCTGGTGAAAGGCAAACTCATCTAACGTCACATTGCCAGAGTAGCCGCGCGCGGTGTCGGGATTCGCGGGAAGTCCGTAAATCACGGAGCCGTTCGGGAAGCGCACTTCAAGCTGCCGCAGCATCGTGCCCTCAAAAAACTGCGACTCGGACGCTTGCAAAAGGATTCCACACGATTGAACGTGGTCTTGGACTTTTTCCATCAGCAACCGTGACTGTCGCTCGCCTTTGGAGAGAAAGATCCAGGTGGTTCTTCGTTCCAGGCAGCGTAAGACGGCGCGAACCGTGGCGGTGAAGGAATAGCCGGTCTGCCGTCCCTTGACCACAATCTTGAGCTGAGATTGATCTTCCACCCATCGCCGCTGGTAGGGCAGCAACTGCAGGATGGGCTTTAGGGGCTCGCCGACTTCGACCGGGCTGGGACCCGGTGCGGCCTTGGTCTCATGCGAGCCTGCGGACTTGGTTTTATGCTTCGGTGGCCGGGGCATGTTCCTCTGTCGGCGGGTTCGAGTCCGCCAGAAGTCCGTAGATTTCCTGGATCCGCTGAATGGTTTCCGGCTTCACCCGCTGCCCGCCGCCGGCGTTCTGCAGGGCGTTCTGAAAACGCTCAATCGCCAGCTTCAACCGGTTGATCTTTGCCAGTTCATGCTTTAACCGGACCCGCAGCATTTGGCTCTCCGCTTGCATTTTTCTAATGCGCAGCTTCGCCAGCGCCCAATTCACGCGGTGGCGGTCCTGCTCGCTTTGTACCTTAATGGCGTTTTGCACGCCGGTTGCCTCCGTCTTGTCGTGCACGCCCATCAAACCCGTTAAGAGTACCGCCTCGGCCAGCCTGGCTTGGGCGGAGTTCGGGTCTTTCAGCGCCTTCTTCAGCTTGTCCGCCGTTCCCACCTGCCGCTTGATGCGCTCCTCCTGGATGTCCACATGGCCGCGGTAGTAGTTCTCCACGGCCCGCACTGTCACCGCGGCCGTGCCGGACTCGGCCAGGGTGGCGACCGTATCTTCGAACGTGGCTCCATTCACGAGCAACTTGCGGACCTTCTCCTGCACGTCCGGGGTAGCCTCATCCACGTCGTGACAGACGTCGGGCTTGCCGCCTGCTTTCCGCCTGGCCGCGAACGGCGGCGGCGAACCTTTGCGGATGGCGCCGGGAGTGGCGCCCGTACTCTGCTTGGGCTGCCTCATTTCCCCGGCTCCAGATAGATTCCTTCATCAACCGGCAGCCGGCCGTCGCGGTAGTCGATGCCCTTGGCGGTGATTTTCACCAGCGAAATGTTGCGGTGCGAATGTGGACCCCTCACCCCCTCCACCGTGA
>JBOGKI010000307.1:0-6042 GCA_050745605.1 Terriglobia bacterium
GGCCACGGTTGTGTGACTAGGGGCTGCGGCTTGATTCGCTGGCTCCGACGCCGGACGGCTCGCGGGTTGTCCCGCCCCAGGTTGGCTGGACTGGGCGGTAACGAAAACGGTCTCTCCTGCGGGGATTGTGACGGGGTACTCAAACCCACTAAATCCCGCACCCTCCAGCCGGAGCTTGTGTTTGCCGACTCCAACGCCAGTGACATGCAACCGGCCATTTGAGCCAACCGTGCCGGCCATCATCCCGTCCACCAAAACTTGCGTGCCGGGAGAGGTTGTCAGAACAAAGGCGCCGTTCGGTCCGCGCGCCGGTCGAAATGGAGGAGCTGGCGTCGATGGGGCCGGTTGAGCCGATGGGGGCGGCTCCGCATTGGCCACGGCCGCCGGGTTCGCGGATACGGTTGTGGACTTGGCAACGAGCTTCGTCTCGCTGTTCGCGGGTTCAGACCTTGGCGCTTGTGGCGAAGAAGACTTGGATTGCATAGCAGGGGTTGAGGACGTCAAGGCGTTTGATTTTTCTGAGCTTTCAAGGCGGTGTGACGATTCCGGTTTACTCGCCAGGTTGGAGGCTGCTGACGTCGGCCGCGCGGATTCCGCGCCGTTTGTGGGATTGGTAATTTCCGTTCCTGGCGCCGCTTCGGAAGTCGTCGCCGCCGCGACGGTTGGGGGGCTGGCTGGGAGATTGGCGGGCGTCGCGCTCGCCGTGGAAGTCGCCAGCGCCGGACCGGATGTGGCGCCCGGCTGAGACGACCCACCATGCTCCATCCGATAGTGCCAATAACCGAAGCCGCCCCCTGCCACGACAATCACGGCTAATACCACCACCGCCCAGCGCAGACCCGCAGAAGACCCGCCCGCCGGTTTCTTCGCTTCCTGCGCGGGCGCTTGATCTTTGACGCTTTGCTCGGCTGGTTGAACTCCATTCCCAGGCTTGATCCCGGTTGGGGGTCCTGACCTTGTCGATCCTGTAATGGGTCCGGTTTTAGCTTTTTCGGAAGCTCCTGTCGGAGGTTTCGGGACCGAAGCGCCCAGCGCACCCGCGAACATCTGCGTTGCCGCGCCCGCCTCAGTGTCAGCCTCTTCGCCCAAAGCATGGTTCAACTCTTCAATCAGAGCAGCGCCATCGCGAGGGCGCGCCTCCGGTTTCTTCTCCAGACACTTCATCACCACCGCCGCCACGGCCGGAGCGATCCGCAGGTCAGGACGAGCCTCAAGAAGCGGACGGGGCGGAGTATTGATGTGGGCTAACAAAAGCTCCATCGTAGTATCAGCCTTGAAGGGCAGCTCACCCGTCAGCATCTGGTACATCACCACGCCCAGCGAGTAGAGGTCCGAGCGGCCGTCGATTTCATCGCTCTTTTTGCCGCTCGCCTGCTCCGGCGACATATACTGCGGTGTTCCGATCAAGATGCCGGTACCGGTAAGCGTCAATCCCTCCGTGGCCTGGGCCTCCCTGAATTTGGCAATGCCAAAGTCCAGCACCTTGGCGACCTCGCCTTGCGGCGTCTGGATGAGGACGATGTTGGCCGGCTTGATGTCGCGGTGGACCATGCCCAGGCGATGCGCGGCATCCAGCGCCGCGGCCACTTGCTTGATGATCGAACAGGTCCGCCCAACCGGCAAAGGGCCATGCTCCTGGATGAGCTTCTTCAGGCTGTCGCCCTCGATGTACTCCATGACAATGTACGGCCGGCCGTCTTCCGCCTCGTCAATGTCGTCCACCCGCACGGCGTTCGGATGATCGAGCCTGCGAGCGATCACCGCCTCCTGCTTAAAGCGTTTGATAAAGAGCTCATCACCCAGGATTTCCGGGTTCATCACCTTCAGCGCGCGCAACTCGTCAAAGGTTACATGGAACGCCTTGTAAACGGCGCCCATGCCGCCCTGGCCCACCTTGCCCATAATGCGGTACTTGCCGCGAATGACCATTCCCTCAGACCACGCCCCCACTTCGACCAGGGCGGCTCCGTCACGCGGGCAAAGGCTGAAATGGTTGGGATAGTTGGAATGGCAGGTCGAGCAGGTTTTCATCCGGTCGCTACTCCGTTAATAAGCTGTGCAGTATATCACGCTGCGGAGAGGCCGGAGATACGGAAGATGCGAATGACAAGGGTTTCTCACGACTCGCCACCGGCCGGGCCTCGCCACCCCACGATCGTTCTGGCAGGAGAACAGAACCGCCAGGGCCGGGCGCGCAGAAGTTTGGCACTTTGATTGCGTTGTGCAGAAACCAAAGCCATTAACGCCGGAGGCAAAGCCAAATTAGTTGTATAAGCACTTTGTAATTAATCAGTTGGGCGGATTCGTTTGCAAAATATCCACAACCCATTGACAATACACGTGTTGTTAACATCTCAATGGCTTTGCTTCTTGGGTTTGGATTTATTTTCACTACTATTTTATTTTATTATCAACAACTTATGGGTTTGCTTAAACAATCCTTTTGTAGACGTCGATTTTGCAGCGTAGATAAGGCGAAAGGACGTTCCCAAAAACGCCCTGCCAAAAACTATTTTTCGTTTCTCTTGCCCGCTCCGTCCCCTACCAAAGGGCCGCGAATCTTCCCAACAAGGCCGGGACCGGCCAGTCCCCAGCGTCCCGGACATCACTCCGCCCCGATGAACTTCACGGAGTGGTAATGGGGTCATTATTCGATTCCTTCTGAGGGTCTATGTACTCTAGAGATAATAAACCATAAATATATGATTGTCAACGGTTTTTTCGCCGCCTTCTGAGAAGAATCTCGGCGGGTAGCCACGGCCGCTGTCTTTTTCTCGCCGTGGGCCTTTGTAGTACTCGTGTTGGGCGAGGCCGCTTGTTCATCTATTGCGAATTAGGGAGCCACTCTTGACGGACAAAACGCATTGTCCGTGGCGAGTCCCTTGTGTTAGAGTTGCCGAAAAGGAGGGCAGCGTCCATGGTGATGCCGGCACTGGGGAAAAGGGCTCGACCGCAAGCGAAGGCGAGAGTTTTGCCCGCAATTCTCGCCGCAGCCCTCTGCTGGGGGCTGATCTACGCGACACCAGGCTCTGCCTCGCCAGCGCAGTCGGCCTCCGCAAAAGCAAAGGTACCCCCCTATCACGCTCATCCGCCACGCGGAGCCCTGCCGCAAGTGCTGCCCTGGTCGGAATTTGCAGGCAACCCCTTGGCCGAGAACGCTTATTGCTTCGCAGCGAAAATGCGTCCGGTGCTCTACCAACAACCCTGTTACTGCCCCTGCAGCCGGGACCTGGGGCATACGTGCCTGCTCGACTGCTTCACGCGGCCGGATCGGCACGCAGCGGTCTGCGCGACCTGCCTCCAGGAAGCCATCTTCGCCTACCGGCAAACGATGACGGGAGCGGACGCGAAAACGATTCGCGCGGAAATCATTAAGGGCGAGTGGAAGAAGGTGGACCTTCGCAAATACACACAGCCCCCTCCACGCTGAGAGCTCTGCCCCGCCGGTGTTTCAGGAAGCCAACCCGTGATAAAATGTGTTTATGGAAAACACAAAAAGCGCCACGTTCAGCATCCGGCTGAAGCCGGGAATCAAGAAACGCTTGGCGAAGCTGGCCAAGGCCTCGGGCCGGAGCTCGAACTTTCTCATTGCCGATGCCGTGGAGTCATACGTGACCGACCAGGAAAGGATGCGGGCCGACGTGCGCCAGGCGGACCGTCAGGTGAAGAGCGGTCACTTCATCCGACACGAGGACATGAAGGCTTGGCTGCTTTCGTGGGGTACCGATCACGAATTGCCGCCACCGAAATGCGCGTGTGGCAAGGAGCACCATGACGAGGCGCTGTGCCGCTAGAAATCGTCTGGTCTCCCCTGGCGCGAGCCCGGCTGAGCGAAATCCGGGCCTATGTCGCCCAGAACAATCCCGGCGCCGCGGAACGAATCACTACGCGTATCGTCGCCCTGATCGAAACGTTAAGAGATCACCCCTATTTGGGCCGGGTTGGAGCGGAGCCCGGAATCCGCGAGTTAGTCATTGGCGGGACTCCGTACATCGTTCTATACCGCGTGCGCGGCGGGCGTATCGCGATCAACACGATTTGGCGCGGGGCACAGCGGAAGGAACTGTGAAAAAAAGAGGCCGCGCTGCCGCAAGATTCTCGTCCTAGCGCCATTCACCGCAGACCCGGCAACGGGCGCAGCGTCTGCGCCACCCGCTCACGGTCAGTCAAAGGTCGATTGACCGTGGCTACCGAGCTTGGCTCGGCCCAGGAAATGTGACCGAATCGGACCGGGGTTGCCAGGCATTTGCGCCACGACCGCCCGAGGCGACGACATGGAATGCAATGTCGTCGCCACCCGCGTTCAGGTTTCGCCAAGGAGCCGCTTGCGATGTGGATTTAGAGGACTATCACTGAAGGAGGACAAACCATGCCGATGAAGAAACCCAACCATCCGGGTGATCTTATCCGGGATTGTCTTGATGAGCTAAAAATCAGTGTTACGGATGGCGCTAAGGCGCTCGGCGTCACACGCCCGACGCTTTCCCGCCTTCTCAACGCCAAGGCCAGCGTATCCCCGGAAATGGCTGTGCGTCTCGAAAAGGCGCTCGGCAGTACGGCGGGCTTTTGGCTTCGGCTTCAACTTAATTACGATTTAGCGCAGTTACGCGCACGAAGCGGAAAAAATCAGGTCCGCCGCCTTGCTGCGCCGTCACAACTGGCGTTTTGAAGGACGCACGAAAGCTGGTTTGTGCAGCAGGCCCAGTACGTCGCGTGGCGCAGACCTTGCTTTTGAGGTCTCCGAGCGTGGCGTGTGAGTCGCAACTGAGGCATGCGCACCGGCACCACTAAGACCGGCTCAGGGACCTACATCTCATTCTTGCCAGAATCCAGCGCCTTGATCGTCTACATCGCAAAGAGCGGTGGCGTATTCGCCACCCACGGTCAGAGGCACACTGCCAGCAGCTTCACGCTTACTATCGCTGCACGCTCGGGGCAACCTGAGTGAGGTGGAGGTTTCTGAGATCGTCCTCGTCAAGATCGACGATCGCGATGCTCGCACTCCCAGCACGTTCCGCCTCCTCAAGGGCGCTTTTGATGCTCTCCCGACGGATGCGCAACTGCTCTAGCAGGGCACGAAGCTGACGTCTTCCCTCTACCTTCCTGAGCGGCACGGAGCCGCCTGTACCAGAGGGGCCAATCGGTGCGAAGCTGAGGCCGTAATCCGCCTGGCCCGACGTAAACTTTATTATGTGGATGAAGCCCTTCATTTGTGGTCTCCTTCGTGATCGACCCGAGCCACGGGAACCTCCCTCGCCCACAGGGAAGGGGACTGTTATCTGCGAGAAGGATGTTAATCAGAGATCAGTGGCGACAAGTTCCCGCTATCCCCGGTGACTGATGTGCGGTAGCGCCTGGAGTTCTTTGAAATTGTGTCATGGCCCCCGGCGAGGACCGCGGCAGATGCATAGGCTCTTACCTCCGTCCCTTGGCCTTGGGCCAGCCAAGGCTGCGCTTTGAGGTCGTCGAGGAGGGGCGAGATGGGAACCGCAACACTTCCGAATCCTCGGAGCCGCCGACGACCTGCCATCTGGCACTTTCCGATCCATTGCTCATTGTCCCTCATAGAAGTCACAACCAATTGGACGCTATCAATGAAGCCCGACCCGGCACCCACATTCTCGACCCATATCATTGGGACGCCGGAAGTCTGCCCTTCGGGAAACTCGATGTCGACTCGCAGGTCGACCGCTTTCCTAGCTTCTCCGAGGTTGAACTGGAGCTTTTCCAACTTGTAAATGTAGACCAGGGCGGTTGCCTCAACGGCCGTCGCGATGAAGATCAACACCTCGAGGATGTGTCCGCTCGCCCATTGCCACACAGGCCCAGTCTACCACTTTCTACGCGGGTGACACATACGTGGCGTTTTGTCGCGTGCATGCGGTGGTGTGAGCCTGACAAACTGAAGCCTGCTCCCCTGCGTGCCTAACCCAACTTCCACGGTCGCCGGCGGGTTTTCGCCGGTTTTGGGAAGCAAGGCTCTTGTTTTCAATAACAGGCTCCGGCAAGTGCAAAATAGTGACGAATAGACGTGATAATATT
>JBOGKI010000308.1:0-6033 GCA_050745605.1 Terriglobia bacterium
GTTTGCTGTAGCGGCGCTCTATGAGCGCCGAAAACGATGTGGAATCAACAGCGGCGGTCACAGACCGCCGCTACAGAAACCAAACTGACCCACTACCGAAAAAAGATATGTGTTGACTTTTGTATAAATCATGTTATGATAACTATCTGGTGATATGATTTCTCCAATCACCAGCCCCCTCGCAATACTTTCCAAAGTAAGGCTCCTCTTTGGAGGCATTTGTGCATTCACTTCCCATGAGAGCGGGTCGTCGCGGGCAGTCGTTTTCTGTCCGCGGGCCCCTTTTTGGAGACCAAGCGCGAAAAAAGGTGATGGGCATGGTGGGCGGATCGAGGGGCAGGTTACCGGTTGCGGAGCGCCTCTCGGGAAGAAGAAAGAAAATAAAAAAATGATTCTTAGGGGGCAAACCCATAAATTATTGATAATAAATCACGACTTGAGGACCAAACCCAACGAAACCCAAAGCAAAGCTACTGAATAATTTTTCAACTGATTTATTATCAATTAATTGCAGCCATTTATGGGGCAAAGTCAAGCAAGTTATTTATAACAAGCCAGTTAGAAGGCCGTGGTAGGATTTTAAGCGAAAGCAATGCCATTCAAATCAAGAACCAGGTTCCCGTAATGTCGATAAACTCATTTGCTATCAATCAATTATGGGCTGTTTTGGCATAAAATCTAAGCATGTTATTGGAAGTAAATGACTTAAAGCTATGGCAGCGCAGACCTGAAAAAAACAGGTTCGCACCGCTATAGCAGTCTATAAAAAATAAATTTGCAGAATGAAATCAGCCCTTCCGCCCCCTCGCGCGAAGCTCGAACATTTCATAGAGGGAGCATATTGTGTCCATCATTCGACTTTCCAGTCCCACCAAGAATCTTAAGGATCAATACGATGTGGTGGTCATAGGCTCAAGGTACGGGGGCGCGATTGCCGCTTCCCGGCTGGCCCGAGCTGGCTGTCAGGTTTGCGTCTTAGAGCGGGGAAAGGAAATCCAACCGGGAGAATACCCGGACACCCTACCCAAGGTGGTCCGCGAAATTCAGACAGACTCACCCGCGATTCAAACCGGAGCCGCGACCAACCTCTACGACTTTCATATCAACAAAGACATGAGTGTGCTCGCCGGTTGCGGCTTGGGCGGAACTTCGCTGACCAACGCCGGGGTGGCCCGGCGGCCACCGCCGGACGTTTTCGCCGATGCCATCACGAACGCCGCCAGCATCGCGCAACGGCTGGAGGCGGTTGCCCGCTTCGGGCGCTTCTTTATCGGAAGTCTTTGGGATGCGCTTGGCGTGGCCGTGGCCAAGCCGAACTTTTTCAACCCGCAGGCTGAACCGCGCAAGAAGCGTCCTCTGAGGGCTCCAGCTCCCGTGATCCATTTCTTCACAACCGCCGATGGCGTGCAATTGCGCTTGATGCGTTACGAGGGTGGGAGCAAGGGACCGGTCATTTTGACGCACGGCGTTGGAGTCTCCAGCCTGATCTTCAGGATAGATACCATCGCCACCACTCTCGTGGAATACCTGGTGGCGCGAGGCTTTGACGTCTGGCTGCTGGATTACCGGGCCAGCATCGAGCTCCCCTCCTGCTACTTTCAATCCACGGCCGATGACGTCGCCACGTACGATTATCCCGCCGCCGTCGCCAAAGTGCTCGAATTGACCGGAACCAAGAGCGTTCAGATGGTGGTCCACTGTTTTGGCTCTGCCTCTTTCTTCATGGCGATGCTCAAGGGACTGCAGGGGGTCCGTTCTGCGGTGAGCTCGCAGGTGGCCACTCACTTCGTGGTCCCGGCCGCAACTGAAATCAAGACTGGGCTTCACATTACCGATTTTCTGAAGTCACTGGGCGTGGAATCGCTCACCGCCTACGTGGACCAGCACACCGATTGGAAGGGGCGGCTCTATGAGGCGGCGATGCGGCTCTACCCCATGGCGTTCCGTGAGCGGTGCGTCAGCCCTGTCTGCCATCGCATCACGTTCATGTATTCTCAGGTGTTCGACCATCGGCAGTTGAACGCGGCGACGCACGCCAATCTTCAAGAAATGTTCGGAGTCGCCAATATCAGCGCCTTCGAGCACCTGTCCCGGATGGTGCGCAAGGGGCACCTGGTGACGGCGGCGGGGGCCAACGCCTATCTGCCCCACCTGGAGCGCCTCGCCATTCCCATCGCTTTCATTCACGGCGGAGACAATCAATGCTTCCTGCCGCGCAGCACCGAAATCACCCATGACCTGCTGTGTGAAAAAAATGGGAAGAATCTCTACACGCGCCACGTCATCCCGCACTACGGCCACGCCGACTCGATCCTGGGAAAGAACGCCGCGAAAGACGTGTACCCCCACATTGCGGATCATCTGGAATCGCCGTAGCGCCAACTGTGTGGTGTCCTAATCTTGTAGTACTGGTCCAAGAGCGTCCGGGGTATGTTCCGATAATTACTTACAATCCTGCTGATTGGGCTGGGTTCTCTGTGAACAAGAGTGGAACGACGGAGTTTGAGTTGACTTGAGAATGCCAACCCGTTTAGACTACTTTGGCTTATGGCACGTCAGGATAGGATCGAACTGATTCGGAAGATCGAAGAGCCACGAGGATCGCGTCTTATTTGCTGCCTAACCTCCGACCGGCAGAACGCGCAAGGGGTCGTCGCGAAGGACTTCATTCCGGTTTTCTTTAATCATTTGAGTGAGTTTCAGGACCTCAAGAAGGTTGATGTTTTTATGTTCACGGAAGGGGGCGATACTCTTGCTGCATTCGGCTTGAGTCGCCTCCTGCGCGAGTTTACGGACTCGGTGCAGGCCCTCGTCCCGGAAAAGTGCTATAGCGCGGGCACCCTATTCATCCTCGGCACTAACCAGATTTTCATGTCTAAGGCCGCCACGCTGACGCCTATCGACCCGAGCGTTTCGGGTCCGCTCAATCCAGTGGTAGAGGTGGCGCCGGGCCAGCGGCAACTGCTGCCGGTCAGCGTCGAGAGCGTTGCGGGCTACAGGACGCTCGCCAGGGAAGATTGGCGACTAAACGACGAAGCCGCCGGCGTCGCGTTCCGACTGCTCGCGGAGCGGATAAATCCGTTGGCTCTGGGGGATGTTTACCGTAGTCGCCAGCAAATTGAACGCCTTGCGCGAAAGCTATTAAACTATCATCACAAAGACGAACGAAACATCCAGAACATAGTCGAACAGCTCACTCGCGACCTCGGGTCGCACGATTATCTCATTTCACGCGGGGAGGCCCGCGATTTGCTGGGGTCGCAGGTGGCCGGTGACGATGCTGGGCTTGAAGAACTCATCTGGAAGCTATTCCTTGACTTTAAAGAGGAAATGAAACTAGGACAGGTTTTCGAGCCTGGCATGGTCATTCATGCAGCAAGGGAACGCCTGCCGATTGTGGATGAGCAGAAGCTTGTCGTAGTAGAAAGCGGAGCTGCCGGTGACGTATTTGAGCGAACAATTCAACTGTCCCTGGTGCAGGCGATGACCCCTGCGGGCCCAATGCAGACGCCTCAAATGACACTCGTCCGCCAGGGTTGGAAGCGCTATAATTAAAGGGAGGAGATCGAATGGACCCACGAGATCTTGTTCGGAGCAATGCCTATTCAGGCTCCGGTTTGTTTTCAGCCAGTCAAGTCTACATAGACTTGGTGCCTGGGACGAACTGGGTCTCTTCTGGGCCGCCGTCCGCCATCGTGCTTGACCCCCAGGTACGCGGCGAGGCTCGCCCGCATGTCGCGGGTCAGTACGCTGACGTCGATTTGCAGGCTGAGCTTGTGAAGCGTCGTGTTCGCCGTAAGCTGATGTCCGACCTCACGAATGAGTTCGCCGTATGGCATGACGACCTACTTCGTGAACTTGCTCGCTAAAGGCTGTGCCGACGGAAGATTTCCTAGCTGACTTCCTTCAGACTGTTGCCGAGTTCCACGACCGCACGATTAGAGAACACGGCGGCGTACCGACCTTTAGGGATAGGGGCACGTTTGAACTCTCGGTCGCGCGTCCGTGGATGACCGTGTTCGGGGAGCAAGCGTACAAGACGCCATTCGAAAAGGCTGCGGCGATTGCGGAAGCGATTGTCCGCAACCATCCATTCAATGACGGCAACCATCGCACGGCGCTTGCGGCTGCCCACCTAGTTCTTGGTCTGCACGACCTGGCGCTTGTCGCCTCTGATGACGAGCTGCGGGATACGATAAGGCAGCTGGGAGGCGGGGCCCTAAGCATGGGTGAGTTCGGCGCTTGGCTTGAACGACGCTGCGTCCTCCGGCCGCTGCAGCCTAGCTAGCCAAGAGCGCTGACCTTCCTAACGACCAGCACACAATTAGGACACTATCCCGGCCCGGGGCCCTGAAAATAAAAGGCCCCTGAACTTGCGTTGACCGCAAGCCCAGGGGCCCGGGATGCTGATGGGAATTGGCTTGGCTCCGTTCAGAAACCGCAGGCGCCAACCTGCGCCATCAAACCATCCCTCCCTTCGCTACAGAGAGGATACCAAAGGTAGCGCTGGCAAGCGCCTAAGCCTCAGCTCCCTCGCTAAGGTTACAATCAATTGACATGGATCACCTCCTTTCTAGCGATGCCCCGATATTAAAATTCGGCCGCGCCTCAAGTCAAGAAAAATGTACCAGCGTTCTTGACTTGCGGCGAAAGGTCAACATCGGAGCCCGCGCTTTTCCGCCGTGTTCCGCGACCTGCGAAGGCCGGGCGAAGCAGGCTTATGGCGGCGACCGCTTGACATATAACGTATCACGGTGTACGCTGCGAGAATGATTCAGAGCTTCCGCTCTAGGGAAACGGAGGAGATCTTTGACTACCATCACAGCAAGCGCTTCGCGTCTTTCGAGCGCGTGGCGCTGCGGAAGCTCCTGCAAATCCATGCGGCCACGGAGTTGAAAATTCTTGCCTCACCCCCGGGGAACCAACTGGAGGCGTTAAAAGGTGACCGCGAGGGCCAGCATTCCATCCGTATCAATGACCAATGGCGAATTTGTTTCATTTGGCGTAAAGGTCACGCTCACGAGGTGGAAATCGTAGACTATCACTGAGGAGAACCCGGCATGAGCAAGACAGAAAGGTTGATGTCCCCCGTGCACCCCGGAGAAATCCTGCGGGAGGATTTTATGAAGCCACTGCGTCTTTCCGTAAACCGCTTGGCGCTTGATCTGCACGTGCCGGCCACGCGGATCGGAGAGATCGTGCATGAACGCCGCCGGATTACCGCCGGGACCGCTTTGCGTCTGGCGCGCTACTTCAGTACGAATCCCGAGTTTTGGCTGAACTTGCAAAACTTCTATGACCTGGAAGTTGAAAATCGCTCCGGGTTGGCCGCTGAGATCGAGCGCTGGGTGCAGCCCATGGGTGTGCAGACCCGGTAACACGCGATAAGACGGGAATCCGGATGCGAATCAACCCTCAAACTTATATCCCAGCCCGGGCACGGTGAGAATGAACTTCGGGTCACGCGGGTCCGGCTCCAATTTCTGGCGCAGCCAGGCGACGTGCACATCCACGGTGCGCGTGGTGGGTGTCGCCGTGTAGCCCCAGACTTCGCGCAACATTTCTTCGCGGGAGAGCGTCGAGCCCCGATGCTCGATGAAGTAGCGCAAAAGCTGAAACTCCCGCGCGGAAAGGGAGACGATCTTACCGCCGCGCCGGACTTCCGTGGCTCTCAGATCGACGCGGACATTTCCAAAGCTGAAGGCCACGGACTCTTCCCGGCCTTTTTGAGGAGACCGGCGCAACAGCGCTTCCACTCGGGCCAGAAGCTCCATCATGTCGAAGGGCTTGGAAAGATAATCATCGGCGCCAATTTTGAGGCCCAGAACCTTATCAATCGTTTTCCCGCGCGCGGTCAGCATCAGGATGGGAGTGGTCAAATTTTGTTGACGCAGATCGCGGCAAACGTCGATGCCGTTGCGGCGCGGCAGCATCACGTCGAGCAGGATCAGGTCAAAGTTTGCGGTGGACGCCTTCTCAAACCCTTCGACGCCGTCGGCCGCCGTCTCCACGGCATACCCCTCACTCTCCAGC
>JBOGKI010000309.1:0-6023 GCA_050745605.1 Terriglobia bacterium
CACGAGAGCGGCGGTCATAGACCGCCGCTACAGCCAAATTTGCTCACACCTTCTGAGTCACTACCCGCTGGTGAGGCTTGTCGAACCTGCCCAGGGGTGGGATGCGGCGGCCCGCCCGTGATCTTCCAGCACGTGGAACGACTTCCGGACCACTTCAATGGGCGAGTTGTGGCGGCAGCTTTCAACCTCGGTTTCGAAAAGCCGCTCGATCCGGGGGTTGAGGGAAATGCTTACAGGTCCTGCTGGCCGGGCGCGCCACTGATAACCAGCATTGCCAATCGATAGCACTGGGGCTGGCCAGCATTCACGCCATATAAAGGAGGTTGTGTTTGATTACTTGGTTGACAGGGAGCGGCGGCGGCTTTCGGGGCGGCGGATAGCCGGACAGATAGGACGTTATGTGCGGCTATTTCCTTTGACGGAACCGCCGTGCGGCGATAGGGTGAAGAAAGCGGTTTTTGAGAGGAATGACCCATGATGATTGACCTGAAGCCTGAACAACAACGCGTGATTGATTTGGCCGTCCGGTCGGGCGCGTACCAGAGTCCCGGCGAAGTGCTCGACCAGGCGTTCGAGATCATCCGGGAACAGCTTGATCTCGAAGACTGGATGATCGAACAGCGCGAGGCAGTTGCCGCGCATATCGAGAAAGGCTTTTTACAGGCCGAGCGAGGCGAATTGACCGACGGCGACGCGGCGGTCGAGATGCTGCGGAAGCGCCGCGCTGAGCGGATGAAACCGCAGGGATGAGTGCGCCTTTCGAGTTCACGCCACAAGCAATAGAGGATCTCGATGCGATCGGGTGGTTCATCGCGGAAGATAACGGGGAAGCCGCTGATCGGGTGGAAATGGAAATTGTTGCCACCTGTCGCCGGTTGACGAAACATCATTGCAGTAAGAACAGGTTCCAGACGACCCGAGGAGACGCCCCCATGACCGGAATTCAATTCGTAACCGATGAGAAGGGCCGCAAAGTGGCCGTTCAAATCGACCTGAAGAAATACGGCGCGATGTTAGAGGATTTTTGGGACGGGCTGATTTCGGAATCGCGTCGCAAGGAAAAGGGCGTACCACTTGAAAAGATTAAGGCGGAACTCGTAAAACGCGGTCGGCTTCGTGAGTAATTATTCCGTTGAGGTAAAGCCTCCCGCGCGGAAGGAACTCGAAGCGTTACCGGATAACGTGCTGGCCCGTGTCATCCGGAAAATCGACTCTCTGGGCGATGCACCACGCCCCGCAGGTTGCAAAAAGCTGAAGGGCTATGAGGATCACTGGCGCATTCGGATCGGTGACTGGCGAGTGGTGTACGTCATCGACGACGAGACGAAGCTCGTCAGTATCACCCGCGTTGCCCACCGGCGCGAGGTATACGAGCGATGACTGCGGCCGGGATCGAAAGCGACCGCCAGGGGCCGCTGTTCCGCTCAGCCATCGGCAAAACGAAAAAGCTGTCCGCTGCGCCGATGTCGCGCTCCGATGTCTGGGCCATGATCCGCCGCCGTGCTGCCGATGGGGGAATTGAAACCGCGATAGGCTGCCACACTTTCCGCGCCACGGGGATTACGGACTATCTGACGAACGGCGGGCGCATCGAGGTCGCGCAACGTATGGCCGGGCACTCGAACGCGAAAACCACGGGCCTTTATGGCCGGCGCAATGATGACATCAGCGTCGGGGAAGTCGAAAGGATCGGGATTTGAGTAAGCCCTGGTTCTCGGGAAACCGGGTAACAATTTAAGGAGATCTCACAATGAAAAGAAACTTCGTCTGGGTTTCGTTTGACCTGGGGGTTAAGGGTGACTACGAAGGTATGTATGCATGGCTTGACAGCCACGACGCGAAGGAGTGCGGCGACAGCGTGGCGTGCTTCTCGTATGAGCACCCAAGTATAGACCTCCTGCAAGATATGAAGGAGGACCTGAATAAGAACGTCGAGCTCGACACCAAGAAAAGCAGAATCTACGTAGTCAGCAATGTGGATGGCAAGCCGAAGGGCAAGTTCATCTTCGGTCGTCGACGCAACGCCCCGTGGGTTGGCGTCGCTGCGACTGGGGAGCAAGGCGAGGACAATGGCTAGCTTCGCGAAAACGATACTCACTGACACCGGTTTCTGGTACGCGTTCTACGATGCCCGGGACCCTTATCACACGCAGGCAGAAGAGAAGGGGGACCTTCTAGAGACCTCGACCGTATTGCTGCCTTGGCCGTGTCTGTACGAGACATTCAACACGCGCTTCGCCAAGAACACGATCGCGGTCAGACGCTTTGAAGCGCTGCTCCGGCAAGCACACGTCGTCCGGCTTCCGGACGAACCCTACCGAGAAGTGGCTCTCCAAGCGGTGATGACTACTATTGCCAAGCGGAGCATGGCGTTAGTCGATATGGTTATTCGGCTGATCTTGGACGACATCAAGGTGCGCAAACACGGATTGCTGACTTTTAATCAAAAGGATTTTGACGATCTGTGTAGGAAACACCAAATAGAAATGCTGTAGCCTTGTGGCTACCCAGCACATCGGGCGGGGCAGGGAACGGGGCTTATGGGAGGCCCTCGTCTGTGAAGATCGTTTTGCATCCGGCTTTTCTCAAGGCCGCGTGTTGCAGGTCCGCTTTCTGGTCCTCGGTGGATACCCGCGCGCAGCCGTATTTCATGCCATGATTTTGAGATAGATTTTTGAGACGTGCAACCCCTTGATTTCACGGGGCGGGCGTTTCGTCTCAAAACTTACCCTTTCTGAACTGCTATCTGAACTGCTAACCTAGCAACAATGGTTCGATGCCTTGAGTGTGGCTGCTCGCGGTTCGATGCGCGGGGCGTGGGCTGCGCCCTATGCGGAAAATCCCATGGGCCGCGTTGGGAGCGCGGTTACATCAGTGAGGACACCCAACGAATACGGTTGGCGCACGCAGACGCATTGCGAGAGTTCGGTGTCACGCTCTCGGAAGAAAAGCCGCTACAAAAAGGCGTAGACACGATAGGGGTCGCAGGCTTGGTGCGGGCGGTCGTAGAATCCGCGACACACGGCGTTTTACGAGACCTCATCGTCTCTTGGCGCGAATGGGGTATGGCTCGAAATGAAATTCTACGACGGCGGTTGACCGAGCCAGAAGATGTAGACAAAATCCTCAACGAGAAGCGGTAATCAAGAGCGCGCGGTTTTATTTCGGGGCACCGATAGCTTGTTCAAGGGCCACGCGAATGAAACGCTGATAGGGTACGCCGGCGCGGGCGGCGCGTTTGCGGACAGCGTTGTAAAGCTCCTCAGACAAACGCAGGTTGATGGATTTGTCTTTCGGCTTGATCTCGAAACGCGTCAACTGTGCGCCTGAAAGGTCGTATTGGGTCAGGTCGGCCTTGTCAACGAAAGCCGCCGCCGCGCGGTCGGTCTTAAAAGTCGGGATTTTCTTTTTCATACGCTTCGATCTCCTTCTTGTGCATGTAGCGAGCACTGATAGGCCGGATCAGCACTTCGTCACCTTTGCGGCGGAGCGTGAACACGATGAACACGCCTCGCCGCTTTTCCGTTCGGCCTATGGCTCGAAAACGGCGCTCGCGCTGCGACTGGGCTGCATCCGGGAGAATGGCAAGCGGGCGAGTAAAAAGACTTTCGATGGCCGAAGCGGAAAGCCCGTGCTTCTCGCACTTGGCACGGCTGCCCGTGTCCCAGTCAACGCCGTTCGCGTACAAAGTCATGATAGCACGGAAGATATGCAAATGTATAGGCAAATGTCAAGGCGGCAATCATTCTCAAATCTTAACCTTTGCGCAACGTGTCACAAAGGAACCTTTATGGAACGTTGGCGGCGCTACTACAAAGGGCCTCACGACTGCTGGAAAATCGTAATCCCTGATTGCTCGGCAGCCTTACGCATGGTCGCGTCGAGAGTGGCAAGGGTCAGTCTTTCCCGCGAAGCAAGATCGACATACGCCGCATCGTAAGCCGTAAGGCCGTAACGCATCGCTGCCGCCGTTCCATCACGAATAACGGTCAATGCGGAAGCTGCTTCTTCAACATCGATGCTCAGGTGTGACAGGGCCGTCAGGAACGCCCGCTCATCGGCGGAGGTGATGCGCTTGCGCAGATCGGCGACGGCAAGGCCATTCGCCATCTCCCGCGCCCAGAGTTCGGGAACACGCAAGCCATCCCGTTCGACAACAGCTAAAACAGCGTCGGCATAGGCGCTGCTCTCATCGGGCAAAGCCCATGCAAGGGCAACGGAAGCATCGACGACGAGAGGCATCTAGCGGCGGCCATAGTGGACGTAATCGCGCGTTGTCCAGCCTTCGGGGTCAGGTTTGACGCGAGCCCGTAACGCCCGCATCTCGGCGACCACACTGCCGGGGGGGACGGCACGGAAGCCAGCATCTCCTTCAAGAAGACGCAATACGGTGTCCTTCACTAACCGCTCGGCGTCGGTGCCTGCGTTCGTGGCGATCTGCGCTAGCTGCGCCTCCTGCTCGGGCGTGAAATGGACTTCCATCTGCCTTAAGATAGGCGAAAAGCGGCGGAAATTCAACGCCGGAAATTTCGACCGGCTGCGCCGCTAGAAACGCAGCGGGGGGCAGGGGAGCTACAAATCTTGGGATTGCCGTTCTGTCTCAAAACTTGCCCTTTCTGATACGCCCTTACTTGATGCAGGCGTCATAGAGGCCGTGCTCCCCGATCCAGAACCACAGGTATTCGTCGGGAAACCTGACGGCGAGGGCGCGATATTTGAGCGTGACCCGCGCGGACCAGATTTCCTGTCCCTTGCGCTCGCCGAGTTTTTTGAATTGCAGGGAAGGGTGGTGCGGATTGTTTTTCAGCAAGGCGAATTGCTTGTCGGCGCGGGCGCGGATGTCGGCGGGCAGAACATGATAATCGTTCCAGAAATCCGCGTTCGCGCGGTGGATCATGAGGGGAGCCGCTAGAGGGGTTGCGTGTTTCCGGCTTTGTGGTCGGCCAGGGCGCGATTGATGCGGTCGTCAATGCGCCCCGCGTCAAGATCGGCTTTAAGCTGCGCGTCGATAGGCGGCGGGCAGTTCTGGTCGAGCCATGAGTACAACTCTTCCAGCTCTGGCGGCGTAAGCGCTCCTATTGCGCGTTCAATCTCCTTCACGGTATTTAAGCTCATAAACGCCTCTCGTTAATTCCCGGCTCAACCGACATCATCGTAAAGGTCGCGGCGACGATGCTGCCGCCTTCCTTGGCAACATAAAGCCAGACGTCATCAAGATCGCGCTCGGCGAGTGGCGCGAGACGGTGCGCCATCAGCGGGACGTGGTAAGTTCGGCGAGAAGGCGGGCGCGTCCACGTTCCTTTACTTCACTGGCAAGCTGCTGCATGGACTCCGGCGTAATGGTGCGGCCTTCCCCGCGCGCAATCGCAGCGCGGGCGTCTTCGAGCGTCAGGAAAAATTCAGCGCGTTGGCGCTCCCTTTCTTCCCACAAGGCAAGGGCCTCCTGCACGGCATCTTGTTCCGAGTGGAGCCGCCCGCTTTCGATAGCTTGGCGAACAAACGCTTTTTGGTCGGGGGTGAAATGGACTTCCATCGCCTTCAAGAATACGGGAAAACCGGCTACCGGGCAACGCCGAAAATTCGCCGAAAATTCGAGAGTCTGCGCCGCCAGAAACACGGGGTGCCTGGCATGGGTTTGGTTGGTTAGGCTTTACGTGCGAAATTGACGCTTTGGCAGGCAGCCGGTTGTTACTTTGACGTGGCGATTGCCCGTTCGAGAGTTTCCCGAATGAAACGCGTATAGGGGATACCGCGCGCTTTGGCCCGAGCCTTGACCGCCGCCAGCAAAGGCTTGGGCACGCGCATGTTGATCTGGTCGTCTTTCTTCTCGAATTCAAACCGCGCCGGTTTAAACTGCGAAAAATCAAGGCTGGACAGGTCTTGGGCCAGAAACGCTTCAGCTTGCCTATCGGTTTTGAGCCGTGGCACTTTCTTTTTCATAGGCTGCAATCTCCTTAGTCCGGATTATTCACGAAGGCTAATTCGCGGACGGGAAGGGCACGGTTTTAACCGCGCCGTTCAAG
>JBOGKI010000310.1:0-6023 GCA_050745605.1 Terriglobia bacterium
AGAATTTCGCCGGCCTTGGGCGTGGAGAAAGAAACGGAACCCCAGTCATAGTGCTTGCCGCCCGAGGCGAGGATCACGTCAACAAACTGCGTTCCTGGGGAGAGGTTTTCGGGCAAAGCCAGCGTGGCGCGGTTCAGACCTTTTTTGATCTTGATTTCCCTGGTGACGGTTCCTTCTCGATCTCCCCATTCGTCGATCACATCGGCGGTCAGCTCTGCGGACCTTACGGATGCAGAATTCCTGAGTGCAACGAGAACTCTCTCGCCCCTCTTCTTGCCGCTCTCCATCCTCATGGGCAGAAGTGTCATCCGCGGTTCGCGATGAGCCGCCCAGATCACGGATCGGTCGAGAAGGGAGTAGAAGTACTCCCACCAATGGTCATTCTGCTTCCCCAAAAACTTCCAACCAATCACCGGCGACAGCCCGTGGTTCAGGTAGCCCAGCGCCACCACTCTTCCCTTTCCGTACATCTTGGTGGCAACAATCGGTTCGCCATTTGCGCCTTCCACCAGAACTGTGGAGTCCTTCCCGGCGTGATACGTGTAGTGTTTGAGATAGTCGGCGGGGAAGGAATCGAATGGGACGTTATCCGTAATGAAGGATTGATGAACGGATTTCCACGGTCCCGCCGTCACCGCATCCGGGCGGACTTGGAGGTAGCCGTGATCGTCGAGCCGGTCCGAGAGGACATCAACCAAAGGCGAGACTTCCCAGAGTTTACCGCCCGGCGAAACTGCGTAGTCGGGCGCGAAATCATTCATCGGGCGCGTGGTCTTGGGGTCGTCAGGAGCGGGGATACCGGTTGTGGGATGGATCAGAACCAGCCCGGCTCCCTCTTCGACCCGCTTCAGGATTGCATCTCGCACAGCTTGCGGAAGCCGGTTCCAACCGAAAAGGGCGGGCAGAACAATCACGTCGTAGTGCGTGTTGCTGGTCAGGTCTTGCGCCAAATACTTGTAAAGAAGCTGGTAATTGCGGGCTTCGTAATTTTCGCCCCTTCCCACTGTCCAGGTATTTACGTCCCAGGCGCTGTCGATCATCACCGTGTCGTAGGTCAAAGGGAATCGTTCTGCCAGCTCCACCAGCGTCCGGCCCTCGCTGACGCTGGGCACGGCCAAAGCGTGAATGGGCGACTCGGGCGAAGGCAGCCCCCACGCGATGTGAGGGGTCTGGACGGCGAGAGTGAACGGTGCATCGATTCTCGGCGTAGCCGCGGAGCCGGGTCCGGCCGCGATCCTCTGGACCTTGAATCCCAGGATTACTCCAGCTAGCACAAGGAGCAAAGCCGCGGGGCCTCGCAGAGCACGAATCAGGGATGATGAACGTTTCAGGGTTCTATTCACAGGGTATCAAGTCCTTTCGCATCCAGTGTGGCACGGTACGACTGAAGAGTCTGTGTGACAACTGCTTCTGTGGCGGCGGTCGAAGCCTGCCCTGTAAGGGACCGCCAGCCGCGATCTCCCACGAACCTCTGCGCCTCCACTTTGCAGCGGGGCAGGCGCTGAGACGCCGCTAGAGTATGTAAATCGAAGTTGTCACACAGCCTTTCAATGGCTGTTCATGTCGTGAATGGCCGCGCGGACGCTCCCAAACAGGGAGCCATATTGGGCCTTGGGCGCTTTGGCAAGAAACATCTCGAAGTAGTGGATCGCTTGCGCGTTGTCTCCCGTCTTCTTGCAGAGCAATCCCAAGTTCAGCAGAGGCTCCACTTCGTTCGGTCCTGTCGCCACGGCCTTCCGGAAATCCTGCAATGCCGTCCCGGCTTCCCCGCGCTGAATCGCCACCAGGCCCAGTCCATTCCACGCCGCCGAGTAGCGATCGTTCTGCAGGATGATGGCCTTGAACGCCTTTTCTGCATCATCGACACGGCCCAATTCGAGTTCTGCCGTTCCCAGGTTGCGCAGATTGTCGAGACGGGTCGGATTGATCTGGTTGGCTCGCGACATCGCTTGGATGGCTTGCGGCAATTGGTGCAAGCGCAGGTAGTCCTTGCCGATCCGAGCGTCAATCTCATCGGTCTCAAGCTTCATACTGAGCGCCTGCTGATACACATGGATGGCCCGCTGATAGTCTCCCATGCCTTCATACGCGGTGGCGAGGTACACATGAGCCAGCGGATTGGTGGGGTCCATCTTCAGACCCCGTTGCATCAGGCGGGCGGCGCGAGCGTACTGATGCTGATTCAGAGCCTGTTCGGTCTCGCTCAGAACTTTGAGCATCCCGATGCGGTCCTTGGGGTCAGGCGCCTCGGTACCCAGTTCAATCACGCGCGGCGCTCCGGCGTTGACGTAGCCGAGCGATTCGAGCGCCTGGCGGGTCTGCGGATCGACGGGACTGGAAGTCAACTCCTGCTGCGGCGATTTCAGGCCCGTAACCTGCCATACGCCCTTATCGAGTTCACCGGCAACCGTGGGAAAGCGCGCAATGACGTTCGTGTGCTCCTCAGGGTCGTGATCCAGATTATAAAGTTCGGGGTGCGGCGCGAGGATGAATTTCCAGGTGTCGGTTCTCATGCTCCGCAGCTCCGACCATCCCATGTAAGTCCGGGGGTAAAGCGTCTCCATGTAGGCATAACCTGAGCCGACTTTATATCCATGGTCAATCAACGGCCAGAGGCTGACGCCCTCCGCTTCCTTGCCCGGCGAAAGATGGAGAAAGCCGAGTATGGTCGGCATCACATCAATGGACCGTACCTCTTCATCGATCACCTTGCCCGATGGAACAGCGGGTCCGGCCATGATGAAGGGAACATGCATAGTCGCGTCATAAAGAAAAATGCCATGCGTCATCTCGCCGTGCTCGCCCAGACTCTCGCCGTGGTCGCCGATGACCGCGATCAGGGTCCGGGAATCGAGACCTTCTTGCTTGATGCCGTCCAGCAGGCGGCCCACTTGCTCGTCCATGTAAGCGATTTCGCCGGAATAGAGATCCTGGGCGTAAAGGTGCTTGTAAGGTTGGGGTGGATCGTAAGGAGCGTGGGGGTCGTAGTAATGCGCCCACAGGAAGAACCGCTTCTGCCCATGCTGACGCAGCCATCCGAGGGCGAGATCGGTCACAACTGACGCCCGGCGCTCCGCGTAGTTGCCGGGAAGCACTCCCTCGCCGGTTACTTCCGCCATGTTGTCGTCATAGGTCTCGAAGCCGTTCGCAAGTCCGAAAGCCCGGCTCAGAACGCGGGAGCCGACAAAGGCGGCCGTCTGATATCCGGCTGCCTGAGTCACCGAAGCGATGGTCGGATGGCTCTTGGCGAGGATAAATCCCCCCATATCGCGCAGACCATTGACCTCGGGATACGCGCCCGTCATGATGCAGGCGTGGGAGGGCAGAGTGAGCGGCACTTGAGCGGTGGCATGGGCGAACCGGACGCCGCGGGCGGCAAGAGCATCCAGGTGCGGCGTCTTGGCGCCACGCGGGCGGTAACAGCTCAGATGGTCAGCGCGCGTGGTGTCAAGGGTAATCAGGACAACGTTGGCATTCCGCGGCGCCGACGACCGCCGGATGTGGGCGCTCCGGCAAGCGCCCCAAAAACCAGCAGCCAGGGAAAGAACAACGGGTAACACGAGGTGCGTACGCTTGCGGGACCCGTCCAAGGCCGTGTCGAGATGGGAGCTCAGATCTATGGTTGGCCGGCTGTTGAAAAAGGCTTTGTAGCGGGTCATGCCAAGCGCAGCGAAGAATCCAATTCTTTTCATTTCGGTACGACAAGCAGACGCTTCGCTCAGCATGACAAGTGGCGGCCACGACGAATTTGTCTTTCAATTCGTCGCGGGCATTGCATCTCCCGGGAAAGAGCCCGAGGCGAAAAAAACGCTAGCCGTGGCTACCACTGCCGGGGGTGTCCGCCTATTTCAGAGACACGCCACTAGAAATTCAGCCGCACGGCCAACTGAATCAGCCGGGGGCCATTCATGGGACCGGTGATAAGTCCAAAGGTCCCGCCTTGCGACGGAAGCCCATCTCCGAGGGAGGTGTCTGGATCGCCCCGTCCGGTACGATTGAAGACGTTGAACATCTCAACCCGGAGCTGGATACTGGTTCGCTCACTGATCGCCGTATTCTTAATGATTCCCATGTCCTCGCTCTCATGACCCGGTCCACGGATGTTGGGGAGGAAGCGCGGCGCCGTCCCCACGCGAAGCGCAAAAGAATTAATAGGTGAGAGCGGAGGCTCTGGAAACGCCGCAGGGTTCAGGTAGGGCGTTCCATTAATGACGTCCAATCCCTTGAGCGGGACGGTCTCCGGCACGCCGCTCAGCAGGTCAGGCCGCAAGCCGGGAGTGGCGATCCCAGGAGCAAACGGCGAAGAGATCGCCAAGGGATCGCCGGAGTAGTAGTTTTGAAGCGCCGTAATCTGCCATCCCGAGACCAGCCGGTCAATTCCTTTCCTTGACGAGCCTAACCACTTCTGGCCATGACCAAATGGCAGAGTGTAGATCCACGTCAGCTTGAGATACTGAGGATAGTCAAAGGCGGCAATGGACTTCTCCAACTTGCGGTTATAGAAATCCTGCACCAGGCTGGGATAGTAGAGGGCGGTGTCGGAATCTGTGAGCTCCTTCGAGAGTGTATAGGCGGCGATGAAGGTAAGCCCATGCGCCGAGTCTTTGCGAGCCAAAGCCTGGAGAGAGTGATAGGTGGAGCTGCCCATCGTCGGGAAATTGTTGGTGAGGCCGGTGTATTGCGGGTAAGGCTGCACTGCTGCCCCGACAAGGGTGCTGTAATTATTAGCCTCGAAGCTCGGATAAGGCAGCTTGGTAATCCCGTACTGCGCTAAGACGGCAGCCGTGGCGGGGTTGGCAAGGTCGGTAGCCAAATCGTCCGCCAGGATATCGCCCAGACCCATATATTTCGAGTTTGCCTGATCGAAAAAGTTCGAGAAGTTACTATCCAGCAGACGGCTTCCCTTGGAGCCCATGTAGTTGGCTTCGAGCAACAAGTTGTTGGGAAGCAACAGTTGGAATCCGGCGCTCCAGTTCTGAACATACGGCTGTGCCAGAGAGTTGGCGGGAAGAAAATCAAGGCTTTGACCATTAAACGATGCCGGATCGCGATTGGGTAGGACGCCCGTGAATGGCGGCACGCCGATTTGCGCCGCGGCGGGCAGCGAAAATCCAACCAGGGATGATAAATAAGCGACCGGATCGACGAAAAATCCGGTGGGTGAGGTACCCGCATTTAGAGCCACGCCGCTATTGAATCCCGAAATATTCTGGCTGCCGAAATTGTTCAGATTCGGAGGGCTGTACGAAATGCCATATCCACCGCGAAAAACCAGATTCTTCCTGATCTGGTACGCAAGTCCAAAACGAGGCGCCACTTCCTTGTAGTAAGTATTCTGGAAGGAAGTCTGGTGGATGCAGGTTGGGCAACTCCCCAGGAAGACCAGCGCACCGGGGATGCTGTCGGCGCCCGGATTAGGGGCGGTCGGGTCAAATGCAGACTGGCGGTTGAACGCTTCCGTCTTGGGCCGCGGAATATCCCAGCGAAGTCCTAGATTGAGGGTGAGCCGGGAGGAGGCTTTGAAGTCGTCCTGAACGAAGAAGCCATATACACTGGCACGATAACCCGGCTCGGTTGTGTAAATGGACTCGCTGCCGCCATCCACAGCTCCCAGGAGGAAACTTGCAAACGGGTGGCCGGTTTGCGACGTGAACCCCGGAAGGGAAGTCTCGCGATCGGTGAAAGAGAAGTTGCCGGACAGCGGACCCGGCTCATAAGTGTTGTAGCGGTAGTGCAAGTATTCCCCGCCAAATTTCACGCTATGCCTGCCGCGCAGGTAGCTGAGCGTATCTTTGTAAATGTAACTCTCGGACGGGTCAACGTTGTCACATGCCACCCCCAACACGGATGGCAGCGAGCCCACGTGTCCGCTGAAGCGAAACGTCGGAAAGCAAGCATCGGAGATGCCCGGAATTCCGAGCTGCGGCGTATATTTCTTGTTATCCGTCACATTGTTGCTGTTGTTAAATCGGTTGTAACCTAGCGCCAACTCGTTGATGGTGTGGTCATTGATGGTCCAACTG
>JBOGKI010000311.1:0-5969 GCA_050745605.1 Terriglobia bacterium
GTCCGTGTGCTTCATCGTGAAACCTGTCGGAGAGCCGGATGCGGGAAATCCGCACGTCCGGTTCGATGAGCGGGGATGGGAGACGGGGCGCCGTTCGCGGAGCCACCGCGCTCATCCTCGACTCTACCCAACTTCTCGTGGAGAATGAAACATCGTGAATAGTCCCGGGTAAGAGGCTGGCAGTTGGAGTATGCTTGGCGTCCATCAGGGGATTTCAATGAATAGGATTTTGTTCGCCTTGGCCACCGGCCTGATGATCTCCGCTGCGATCAAGGCTTCAGCTCCGGGCCTGCCTTCAGCCGCCTCCACAACGTCCAGCCCACAGTACACAGCCGATGGGCGCTTGAAGTTTCCTCAGGGCTACCGCGAATGGATTTACCTTTCATCTGGGCTGGGGATGAACTACGGCCCTTCGTCTTCAGGCACGCCTGCGTTTACCAATGTCTTTGTAGCCCCGGCTGCGTACAGGAACTTTCTGGCGACAGGCCGCTGGCCGGATCGGACCATGTTCGTGCTTGAGGAGTATCGGGCGTCTTCGCACGGCTCAATCCTCCAACACGGTCAATATCAGTCCACGCTGAAGGGTGTTGAAGCCGAAGTCAAGGACGAGTCGCGCTTCCCGGAGAAGTGGGCTTACTTCGGATTTGGCACGGATCGGAGCACGGCCTCCCAGTTTCCTAAACGGGCTTGCTGGAGCTGCCATAAACAGAACGGCGCGGTCGAGAACACGTTCGTGCAGTTCTATCCGACCCTGCTTCCTGTCGCACGCAGAAAGGGCACGGTCAAAGCCTCGGCGCTACAGTAGATGATCGCTGTCGACTTTTGTCGTTATGGCAAAGAAACAGGATGGCGAGTGGCAACGGCGAGAAAGCTGGCCGCGAATTGCCGTGCTGGGCGCTGGCGCGGTCGGATGCTATTTCGGCGGGATGCTGGCGCGCGCCGGTGCGCCGGTTATTTTGATTGGCCGCAAACAGCATGTGGAAGCCATCAACCGCAACGGCTTGCTTCTGGAAACGTCCGACTTTCAACAGAAGATCCAGGTTTCGGCCTCGACCGATGTAAGCGCCGCGCGGGATGCTGAAATCGTCCTATTCTGCGTGAAGACCATGGATACGGAGGAGGCCGCGAAGTGCCTGGCGGCCTGCATTCTGCCAAACGCACTCGTGCTGAGTCTGCAGAATGGCGCGGATAACGTCGAACGGATTCGTTCCGCCTCCGGAATCGATGCAATTGCTGCCGTCGTCTACGTGGCCGCCGCCATGGCGGGACCGGGACACGTCAAACACCATGGGCGCGGCGATCTCGTCCTGGGTGATCTTCCGGGGCGACCCGAGACGGCTGAGCCCCGCCCGGACCGGCTCGAAGAAATCTCTGCGGCCTTCGCGAGCTGTGGTGTTCCGTGCCGGGTCTCGGAAAATATTCAGGGGGAGCTTTGGACGAAGATGATCATCAATTGCGCCTATAACGCGATCTCGGCTCTGGGCCGCGCCCGGTATCGCCAAATTGGGAGTAATCCCTGGACTCGCCAATTGATGATTCAGGTGATTGGAGAAGCCGTCGCTGTGGCCGGCGCGGCCGGGGTTCGATTGCCGGGTTCCAACATGACGGAGGCGGGGTTGAAGGTTGCCGAAACGATGGCGAATGCCACATCATCGACGGCGCAAGACCTGGCCCGGGGCAAACGCACCGAAATTGATTCACTGAACGGCTATCTGGTCCGGCGCGGGAAGGATTTCGGCGTCGCCACCCCCGTCAATCAGACGCTGCATGCGCTCGTAAAGCTTCTCGAAGAATCCGTGCAATCCAACGCCGTTTTCACGGCAGCAGGGCAACAGGTCGCGAACGGCCTTTAATCGGGCTGAAGTAAGGCCTCCGGCCCAGCCAAGCGAACCTCCAGCTTTCCCCTTGTATTCCCTCCTCCGGCGGGCACCGGCCGCCTCGAAAGATTTACGCAGCGAGCGGAAGAAATTTCATCGACACCAAGCGGCTTTTCTGTAGCGGCGACATCCTCACCGCCGCCAATTTTGCCGGTGCGGAGACCGGTGCTACAACTCGAGGCAACATCATCACGTGCCCTTGGGAAGATTAGCTGTTTACCATTAAGATATTATAGTGAGTTTAGGTACTAGAAATGTTATATTTATGGCTGGGACGCCTACCCGCCCGCAGCGCCGATCGATTCTAGGGTGATTTTGTGAGTTCAACGAAACGTTTCCAAACCTGCTTGCGATATGCTGCTAACCGGCTGAAGAGGATCTGCGCCGGAAGTGATTCAAGAACGCAGAGCAGTTCCGGTCACACGGGCTTCGGTTATTCTACTCTTGCCATGGTTTTCCTCGCGCTTCTTACGGCGCCCTTGGGTGTGGCGCGAGCACGCGCATTGGCTTCGGCGGCGGCCCTGCCGACGGTGACCACGGCCAGACAGATTCATGAAATGAGCCGCTCCGAAGCTCGGCGCGGTTACCCGGTGCACCTTAAGGCGGTGGTCACCTACTATGGCGGATCGCCCCCAGATCTTTTCATCCATGATTCCACGGGAGGGGTTTGGGTGAACTTACCGGCGGGCGCGCCGGCGCTGAAACCCCACGATCTAATCGAAATTGAGGGCGTGACGGAGCAGCCGGACTTTGCGCCGCAAATTGGGCGGCCCCGATGGCAGGTCGTCGGCCACGCTCCTCTACCGACAGCTCCCAGGGTGACGTTCGGCCAGATGGCCTCCACCCGCGAGGATGGACAGTGGGTCTCCGTTCAAGGCATCGTCAGAACCGCGGAAATCGGTTCCGCAGACCATATGCTGATGCTGGGCATTGCCATGGACGACGGGCTGATTACCGCGGAAATTCCCAGCTTCCAGAGGGCCGTTCCTGAACGCTTAATCGATGCGGTGGTGGAGGCGCGAGGCGACTGTGGCGCGATCTTCAACCCCAGAAATCAGCTTATCGGAGTGGCCCTGTATGTGCCGGGCCTTGACCAGGTTCGAGTGGTTAAGGCATCGCCCCCGGACCCTTATACCCTGCCGCTGGAGCCGATTCTGGAGTTACAACGTTTTTCTCTGCACCAGGCCTTGGGCCACCGCGTCCACGTCCGGGGCGGAGTAACGCTTGATGTGCCGGGCGCCTACCTCTACATTTCTGACAAGTCGGGCAGTCTCTACGTGCAAACCCGGCAGCAAACGCCGCTCCAACCGGGGGATCGCGTGGACGCGGTGGGGTTCCCGGGAGTGGTGGATCGGCATCCGGCGCTTGAGGACGCAGTTTTCAGGGTGGTGGGTAAAGGGCCGGTTCCCGTCGCGCCTCAAGTAACGGCGGCCCAGGCGCTGCAGGGTGAATATGACTCGGCGCTTGTGAAGATTCAGGGAACCCTGACCCAGGCGGCGCTGACTCCTGGCCAATCGCTCCTGGTTCTGCGGCAGGGATCGGCCATGTTCACCGCCGCTTCACAGGCGAAATTTCCCCTCTCCGAGCTGGCGGGGCTGCGTGAAGGAACCCTGCTGCAGATGACGGGTATCTGCGTGGTGGACACGGACGTCACGGGACTATCGACAGGCTTCAAAATCCGGTTTGACACTCCCCGGGAGATCGTAGTGCTCCGGAGGCCTTCATGGTGGACGGCGCAACGGGCACTGGCGATGGGGGGAGCACTGAGCATTTTGATCTTGGCGGTTTTGGGTTGGGCGGAGATCCTGCGCCGCCGGGTGCAAAGCCGGACGGAAACGATCCGTGCCAGCCTCGAATCCACCGGTGACGGCATTCTGGTGGTTGATTCACATCGGAAAGTCGTGAATGCCAACCGTAAGTTTCAGGAGTTGTGGGGCATTCCTGAATCCGTCATGTCAGCGCGCGATGGCAACAAGCTGATCGAGCACATTACGGATCAATTAAAAGAGCCGAAGGCGTTCCTGGCGAAGGTTAAAGAACTTTATTCGCACCCGGAAGTCAAGAGCGACGACGTCATCGAGTTCAAGGACGGACGGGTCTTCGAGCGCCATTCCGAACCCCAGAAAGTGAACGGGAAAGTTGCTGGCCGCGTGTGGGGATTCCACGACGTCACGGAACGCCACCGGGCGGAGAAGGAGCTCCAGCACGCCAAGGAGGCGGCGGAAGCCGCCAACCAGGCGAAGAGCGAGTTCCTGGCCAATATGAGCCACGAAATTCGCACTCCCATGAATGGCGTGATCGGCATGATGGAGCTGGCGCTCGATACGCGCCTGACGGCGGAGCAGCGAGGATACCTGACCTTGGCCCGAACTTCCGCCGACTCGTTACTGACCGTCATCAACGACATTCTGGATTTTTCAAAGATTGAGGCGGGCAGAATGGAGCTGGACACCATCGAATTTGACTTGCCCGACTGCCTGGAAGAAACGGCCCAATCTTTCGCTCTGCGGGCTGCCGAAAAGGGGATCGAGCTCGCCTGCGATATGCGCCCCGAAGTTCCCCGGATGGTTCATGGCGATCCCACGCGGCTGCGGCAAGTGATCGTCAACTTGTTGGGCAATGCCCTCAAATTTACCCAACGCGGGGAGGTGGTTTTGCGGGTGGAAGTCGAAAGCCGCGATGACGAACGCGTGCAATTGCACTTTAGCGTGACCGACACCGGCGTCGGGATTCCCGCCGAGAAACAAAAACTGATTTTTGAGGCCTTTTCACAGGTCGATAGCTCTACGACTCGAAAATACGGTGGAACGGGATTGGGTCTGACCATCTCATCCCGCCTGGTCAAGATGATGGGCGGCGCCATTTGGGTGGAGAGTGAGATGAACCGCGGCAGCCGGTTTCACTTCACGATGGCGGCTCGTGTGGCGTCGGGCGGAGCACCGGCCGAGCCGGAAGCGATGGTGTCTCTCCCGGGCGTTCGAGTGTTGATCGTGGACGATAATGCCACCAACCTGAGGATTTTGGCCGAAACGGTGAGCCGATTTGGAATGCAGGCAGCGACCGCGGCGCACGGACCCGAGGCTCTGCGGCTGCTTGAGCAGGCGGAAGAGTCCGGCGAGCCATTCCGGTTGATCCTTACCGACGCCCAGATGCCGGACATGGATGGCTTCATGCTGGCCGAGCGCGTGAAGCAACACCCCAGGCTGGCGCATTCCAGCATTATTATGCTCACCTCGAGCGGGCAACGGGGAGATGCCGCCCGCTGCCGCAAGGCGGGCGTCGCCGCCTATCTGACCAAGCCGGCCCGCCAGTCCGAAGTGCGGGAAGCCATCCTGCGTGTCCTGGGCCAGGCATCCCGCGTGACGGCGCCGGCCAGCCCTCAGCTCATCACCCGCCACTCGCTCCGCAAGGCAACGACTCCACCCAGGCTCACGGTTCTGCTGGTGGAGGACAACGCTGTGAACCAGCATTTGGCGCAGCGGCTTCTTGAAAAACAGGGACATGCCGTGACCATCGCCAACAACGGCCGCGAGGCCCTCGCCATGTTCGACTCCCACGCCTTTGACGTCGTGCTGATGGATGTGCAAATGCCCGAGATGGACGGTTTTGAGGCTACAGCCGCGATCCGCGAAATGGAACAGAAGACCGGCCGGCATCTCCCCATTATCGCCATGACCGCCCACGCCATGAAGGGCGATGAAGAACGGTGCCTTCGGGCAGGAATGGACTCCTACCTGGCGAAACCCATCCAGGCTCAACAACTCTTCCGCGCCATCGAGGCTCTGTGCGCTGACCGGAAGGATGCATAAGTCTCAGCGCAACAAGGCCGCGAATGTCGTGTCCTCAGGCACTCGAATCCTGCAGCTTCCCACCCCGACCCCGGCCAGCCGCCTTGACTTTTCCCCCCGGTTCCGATAGCTTTAAGTTGGACTGAATGGAAAAATTGACTTCCTTCCAGCGAAGCTCCCGCCATTACGCATTCTGTCAAATACATCCAGCCAAATCATCCGTGGGGGTCAGGATTATTTCCTGCAAACTATGAAGGGAAGCGTCAAAGTCTACAAGGGCGTTGAGGAACTGTTTGGCACATTC
>JBOGKI010000312.1:0-5962 GCA_050745605.1 Terriglobia bacterium
GATCACGGCAGAGTGCTTCGGCTTGAAGGCTCTTGGCAAACTGCTCGCCTTGATCATCATGGGCTACTCGGTGGGTCAGTGGGTGGCGCCCTGGCTGGCAGGACAGATCTTTGATACCTATCACAGCTACAGCGTGGCTTGGTACATCATGGCAGGGGCGGGGGTCCTGGGCGCCATCGCAATCTATGCCGTTGCTCCCCGGCAAGAGCAGAAAACCGTGGGGCGCTAACCGGGCGCATCCGGGTCACCGGCCATCGCGCGACGCTCGTTAGCGGCTGTTTCAAATGTTCCCGCGTTTCATTTCGGCGATCAAATAATCACACGAGCGCACGCAGAGCGCCATCAGCGTCAACGTGGGGTTCTCACAGGGATTGGAACAGAAGGCCGCCGCGTCCATCACAAAGAGGTTGTTAGCGTCATGCGATTGCTCAAACTGATTCAGGACCGATGCCTTGGGATCGTCGCCCATCCGCGCAATTCCGACCTCATGGCGAACCCCGCCGGGCCCTCGGGGACGGTACCAGGGCTTAATGTTCTCGGCTCCAGCCGCTTCCAGCATCTCGGCTGCTGAGTCTGCGGAGTCGCGCAGCAAGGCGAACTCATTTTCTCCATGCGTCATGTGGAACCGCAGAACGGGAATCCCATAAGCATCGACTACGTTCGGGTCAATATCGACGTAATTGTCCCAGCGGGCAAGAACCTCCCCGAACGTCTCGATCTCAAGCCGGTTGACCGGGCCGGAGATCCTTTTCTTGTAGGCATCTCCGAAACCTGTTGCGCTCCACGAAAAATCGATTCCCCCTCCGCCTTCGTAGCCATAGCCTCGCAGGAACTTGTTGGATCGCGGTTCGTTGGGAAGGTTGCGAAAGCGCGGGACGTAAATGCCGCAGGGGCGATTCGGTCCGTTAATGTTGGGCTCGCCGGCAAGCCCGGGAAATTCTCCGCTGGCGCCAGCCCCGGCGATATGGTCCATCAGATAATGGCCCAGAACCCCGCTGGAATTCGCCAAGCCGTTCGGATATTGCCGGCAAGCTGAGTTCAGGAGAACCCGCACGGATTCAAAAGCCTGAGCACACAGAATCACCGCTCGTCCGTTAATCTCTTTGGGTTGCCGGGTGTTCCGGTCAATATACAGAATTCCACGGGCGCGGTTCCTCTCCCGATCCATGAGCACCTTGTAAACCATGGCGTTGGGAATATAAGTGCACTTGCCCGTCTTCAGCGCATCGGGAACGGTGGTAAAAGAGGAATTGAAGTAGGAGTGAGTGACGCAGCCCCGCTCGCAAGGACCACAGTAATGACACGGAGCGCGGCCGTTAAGAGGCTTGGTAAGGTTCGCCGTCCGGCTGGGAGTTACGGTCCAACCGAGCTTGGCTTTCACCCGCTCCCGGAATAATGTCTCCGAGCAGGTAAGGCCCATATCGGGCTGATAGACGCCATCCGGGATTTGTGGCACTCCTTCGGCACGGCCCGCCACCCCGATATAACTCTCCACCAAACTGTAGTATGGCGCCAGATCCTTATAGCGGAGAGGCCAGTCCACTCCGTAGCCATCGAACGACGCCGCCATAAAATCCAAGTCGCTGTAGCGGAGACTCAAGCGGCCCCAGACGTTCGTGCGGCCCCCCCCAATGCGCATGCGCGCTGACCAACTGAAGGGCATGTTCGGGGCCGTGGTATACGGCTCATCCAGGTCGTTGCAATACCATTCGTAGTTGTATTCCGTACAGGCGTAGCACTGGCTCTGAATTGGACGAGTTTTACGGACGACTTCGGGCGCGAGGCCGCGATATTTTAACTGGAAAGCCGGCATGTGCTCGGTAAAGTTCTTGTCGGACTGCGGCGGTCCCGCATCCAGAAGGGCGACCCGCATTCCGGCTTCGGCCAATCGCTTGCAGGCCCAGCCCCCTGAGGCTCCGGAGCCCACCACCAAAGCGTCATAGACTTCCTTTGAATGATCAATCATGGACGTTTTTTAGACCATTTCCTTCAATAACGGCTCTGCAACGCCGTCAATTCTAGCACCACTCTTTGCCCGAAGTGCAAAACAACGGCAGAACAGTGGTTGACCGGCGGAACGGGCCTTACCCTTCCCGAAGAAAAGCTGAGAGACCCAGGCTGCCGGGAAAATTTGCTGCATATTGAATCCAGCAACGCTCTTGCTGGGCTCGAGTTTGTGGGGATTTTCAATCGAGCATCACAGCCGATAAGAACCCTGGCCGGATCCGTGTCGCCGGTGAGCGCCTGGTGTGATACCATCCGTGCTCATCGACCGCCGCTCCACAGCCCTTCGCTTATGCCATTTGTCGGTGGTCAATGACTCTGCGGCGCCACACTCTCCGCCCGCGCGATGAGGCCGCGCATGAAGGAGTCCTCCGGGAACAGATCGAGATCTTTCTTCATGGTTTGGAGCGCCGGAGCGTATTGCCTCACGTTCACGTAACGCAGCGCCAACGATTTGTAGAGTCGGCTGGAGTAGGGGTTCAGGGTGATACCGTGCTGCAGGACGGAAATGGCCTCCATCGTATTTCCGGAGTTGGCTAGAAGGTTGGCCAGGTTTTCGTAATCTGCGGCGGAGGTTGAACCAGCCGCAATCGCCTGCTTGAAATCTTTTGCTGCTTCCGCCAGGGCCGGCGCTGTCCGCACCTGCATCAGCCGCCGTCCCAATGCGGCAAGGACGACGGGATCCCAGTTCGGGGCTTTCGCAAGCTCGTCGAGAGTCGCTTCATAGGGCTTCTCATATTGAGGGTGAGTCTGCTTCAGTGATTGGTATGCGCGCAGCAACACGGCGGGTGAGACGGGGCTTGCCGTCTCGCCCGGGATAGCGCTGAGGTGCACAAGGTCCGGCAATGCGGCTGAGGTCTGGTGGAATGCCACCTCCGGAAATGGCTCGTCCAGGCGGGCGATGATGCGGTGATTGGTGAGAGCACTGTGGGCGAGGGTCTGAAGATTCTGCTTCGGCATGTGACAGCCCGCGCAGTTATCAGCCGGAACCTGCTTCATGCGGGTGGCAAGCGGAAGCGTGCAAATCTGCTCGTTGTGGCAGTTAAGGCACTTGGCGCGGTAATAGCTCACGGCACCGGCGCCGGTGGGTTCATGATGCGGATCATGGCAGGTGAGGCAACTCATCTTGCCGCCGCTCGACAGGTAGCACTTGCTAAGGGTCATCAGTGAATAGTGCTCGATGAGCGGCGATTTCTCCGCGGCCGTCGCCGGGGTCAGAGGAATGGAGAAGATGGCAATGGTACGGTCGAGGGGGGTTCCGGGCCGGAAGTCCAACGCTGTCTTATCAAGCTGCTGAACGCGGACATCGCCGGTTTCGTGACAGGCCATGCAAACGTTGTCGGCGAGCCAAGGCGGAAGGTTTGCGGGGTTGACGATCGAAGTATCGATGTTCCGCCGAACGGGCGCGCCGCGCCGGCGTTCCCCCACGTGCAACTCGCCCGGCCCGTGACAGTTCTCACAGCCAATGGATAACTCCTGAAACGGCGGATCCAGGTACATGCCATCGCGCCCGGAAACGGGGCGGCTGCGCCCGCTGTGGCAGGAAAGGCATTCAACCAGAATCGGGCGATTGAAACCGTAGTCCGCAAATTGATAGCCGGGCGAAAGTTCCCATTGGTGGAACTTCGTGTAGTACGAAAGTGGCGCCTCAAACAGGTATTGGCCCCGCCGGACGAGGTAACCGAATCCGTTCTCCCCCGCCCCGATCACGTATTCAACCTGCTTGGTATTTCGGAAGACCTCGCCACGGCCCGGAGCGATCTCGGATTCGCTCTGATAGACACGGTTCCCCTGACCAAAGGCCTGAAACTGTCGGTTCAGTTTCTGATCGTCCACCGTCGCCGGAGTCAGAAGCAGAACGGACTGGCTGGCGTCATCAGGCATGACCATGGATCTTCCCATGTCCGTGGCTTTGAAGGATTGGTAGATATCCGAATGGCATTCTGCGCAGACCTTGGAACCTACGTAGCCGACGGCTGGCCCGGTGTTGCGATAGCGAACCGTGGCCGCCGGGACCGGTTGGCTGGGTCGATCGCTGCGAGCCTCGCTGGCCCTGGCTGAGGGTAGGAGTAGCAGGAAGGCGAGCAGCACAAAACCAGCCGCCGCGAAACGGTAAACGGCCTTTAAGACGCTCACCTTAGCCCGAATAAGTTCGTGCCGTCCCAAGTTCAAGATTGCCAACTCCTCAGCTTGCTCTCCGCATCCAGAAGACGCTGGTCCCAGCACGGTCCGGAATTCACCCGCTTCGCCCGAAACTGATCAGTGGCGCTGGTCCTGCTTCGTTCGCTTGGAAAGGTGGCCGGAACCATCCAATTCCCGCCTCTGTACGATCTTTCTTGACACCGTTCTGAGGATCCGGCTATGAATACGATTTCCTTTCCAATAGTACGGACTTTGTAATCGGGAAATAGTCCGTCGAAACTTGGCTTCTGAATTGAGGAGGAATCCCATGGCAAAAAGCTCGCAGCGATTGAAGCGGTACGGTCAGCTCCTGCGCGTGCGGCCGGAGGCGCGCGAAGAATATATACGCTACCACCAGAAGGTTTGGCCGGAAGTCCTCAAGACCATTTACGACTGCAACATTCGCAACTACTCAATTTTCTTGAGGGATGACTTCCTCTTCGCCTACTTTGAATACATCGGCCTGGACTATGCGGCGGACATGGCCAAGATGGCTGCCGATCCCAAGACCCAGGAATGGTGGGCGATCATGATGCCCATGCAAGATCCCATCCAGACCCGATCGGAAGGCGAGTGGTGGGCAAATATGCCGGAAGTGTTTCACACGGATTGAAAGCACGGTGCACCGTGCCCATCATCAGTTTCCTTGCCGCCCCCAGATATCTCCAACCGTGAAGCCCTCGGGAAAGGGATCCGATGGGTCGAGGACGTATTGGCTGAAGCCGGTGATCCAAGCCTGGCCGCTCACGGTTGGGACCACCGCGGGATAATTTCCCACCCGGGTTTCGCGGATCAACCGGCCCGTGAACACTGTCCCAAGAACGCCTTCGTGATGAAAGTCCTGGTGGAGTGGCAACAGCCCCTTGGCATGTAACGCCGCCATCCTCGCGCACGTGCCGGTGCCGCAAGGAGAGCGGTCCAGCGCCCCAGTCCAGGTTTCAGGACGATCCCATCGCAGCTCACCGGTTGATACGATCACCGCGTTTCGCGCGCTGCCTTGGGCGCTATGCGCGAGACCGTAGAGTTGGGCCATGCTGATTCCGGCGATGCCGGGATTTTCGGGATGGGCCACCGGAAGCTGCTGCCGCGCTGCTACCTTAATCATCTCTCCCACGCGAGCAATTTCTCTGCCTTCATCCGGCGTCAGGCGAAGTCCGAACGGGTTTGCCTCGGCCATGGCGTAGAACATCCCGCCATAGGCCACATCGACCGTCACCGTTCCCAGCGTGGGAACTTCGATCTTGGCGTCAAGATGAACCGCAAACGACGGAACGTTTTCAAAAGTGACGCCCGTCACTTTACCGTGCTTGACGGCGGCTTCCACTGCAACCAACCCGGCAGGTGTCTCGAGTCGCAGCCGCGTCACGGGTTCTTGTGCAGCCACGATGCCGGTTTCAAGCAGCACCGTCACCACGCAGATGGTGTTCGACCCGGACATGGGCGGATATTCCGTCTGCTCCAGGATCACGAAACCGGCGTCGGCGGAAGGATCGGCGGGCGGCAGGAGAATGTTGCAGTTCGCGGCGGGAAAGCCGCGCGGCTCGCGCAGCATCCACTTGCGCAGATGGTCCAGACGCTGCTCCAGGTAGAGCCGCTTTTCAAACATGGTCCGGCCCGGCACATTCACGATGCCACCCACAATCACGCGGCCTGGCTCCCCGCCGGCGTGAGCATCCACGGCGCTGACCATCCGGGAAAATTGCATGGTGAATTACCTTCTCCTTGCTGTAGCGGCGCTCTGTGAGCGCCGTCCAGACCGGCGGTCATAGACCGCCGC
>JBOGKI010000313.1:0-5956 GCA_050745605.1 Terriglobia bacterium
TGGATAATCCGGATGAGAACCACAATAATGGCCAGCACCAGCAAAATGTGGACATACGCTCCCAAAGCATGAAACGTGACCAAACCCAGGAGCCACAAAATCACCAGGATGATAGCAATGGTCCAAAGCATGGGTTTACCTCCGCTGCAATTGAAAGACGCCCGCGCGATGGTTCACAGTATAATCCGTTCGTCTCCCACCCGCCGTGTGATTCGCTCGCGGTCCAGAAATTCGAGTAAGGGAATGGCGTACTTGCGGCTGACGCCCGTCATTTGCTTGAAGCTCGCGACATCCAAACGTTGAGTCTGCATCTTCCGCTTCTGGAGCAAGCCGCGAACCTCCTCAAGGGCCGAATGGTGGAAGATCAAGCCTTCGGTGACGCGAATCAGAGCCTTTTCCTTGAGCAGCATTTGCAGAATTTTCTCCGCTCTGGGGCGGTCAATCTTCAAGGAGCCGAGCACCTCGGCGGTGGGCGGGGCCCGCAGGCCCGCGGCCTCGAACGAGCGAAGAATCTCATCCTTGGCCCTGGCTTCCTCGGCGTTCAACTGGATTGATTTGCCGGCAAGCGTGACCGTGTCCTCGCGAGCCATTATTTTTGCTGCGGCGGAAAGAGACTGCGAGGCCGCGCTGAATGCGAGCGGCGAAGGCTGCAGCCCTGACCAGGGGGCGCGCAGCTTCAGTTGTCCCCGCAGTTGCTCGCGGGCCATGCCTGCCACCAAGGGATTGGCCCTGTGAAACGCGGTGAGAGACTCCAGGATTTCCTGTTTGAGCATCTCAAAAAAGGTGGCATCGAGAGCCGCCATGGGCGGCTGGCCAAGCGGCACGAGTTGTTGTCGGTCTTCCAGGAGCTTTACGGCGCGAGCCACCTCCGCAGGCTTCAATCCGGTTCGGGCTGCCAGTGACGCTAAGGAAATTTCACCGGCGCGGCGCACCAGCAACTCGATCCGCGCTTCCGCGCCGGCGCCTTCCAGCGCCCTCAAAAAAATCAGGGTTTCGACGTCATGCAACTTGTGCCGAGGAGCCAGATTATCCAGCACCACGCCACCGCCGATGGTCATCACCGGGGAGAATTGCCGGATGATGAAGTGATCGCCGGGAAGGAAAAGTCCCGGCTCGCTCAGGCGAAGCTGCGCAAAAGCTGCGTCGCCGGGCTTCAGTTCTTTTTCGCCGGACAACAGCACGGCGTCCGCTAGCAATTCCGACGTCCCACAATGGAAATGGATTTTGGCATGACTCTTGAGCGGCCGGGCCGAAGGCAACAGCATGAGGGAACCATCCAGGCGCCGGGTAGGCTGGAACAGATCGGGCGGCGCGAGCGCCATGCCGCGCCTGACCTCCGACGCCTCAACGCCCGCCAAGTTCAACGCCGTTCGCTGGCCGGCCGTTGCGACTTCCGTTGACTGATTATGGATCTGGATCGACCGTACGCGGGCTTTCTTACCTACGGGATGAATCACGACCTCGTCCTCAATCTTGATCTCGCCACCCGCCAGAGTCCCCGTCACTACCGCACCGAAGCCTTTCATTACGAAGGAACGGTCAATGGGGAGGCGGAAAGGCAGCTCGCGAGGCTTGGGATTGATGCCCAGACTGAGCCGCGCCAGCTCAGATTTCAGCTCCGTGAGGCCTGTCCGTGAGCGCGCGCTGACGGGCAGAATCGGCGCTCCTTCCAGGAATGATCCCGCCACAAAGTCCTGGACTTCCATCCGCACCAGCCCCACCAGGTCGCCGTCAGCCAGGTCAGACTTGGTGATGGCCACGAGGCCCCGCTTGATGCCCAGCAACTTGCAGATTTCGAAATGCTCGCGCGTCTGAGGCTTGATGGATTCGTCCGCTGCCACCACCAGCACGACGGCGTCGATGCCGGAGGCTCCTGCCAGCATGTTCTTGATAAACCGCTCGTGGCCGGGAACATCGACGAAGGCCACCTGGAGCCCATCGCCCAGGTCCAGGTGCGCAAAACCCAGATCGATGGTGATGCCCCTGCGCTTTTCCTCTTCCAGGCGATCCGGGTCGGTTCCGGTGAGTGCCAGAACCAGTGACGACTTGCCGTGGTCGATGTGCCCGGCGGTTCCCCAAACGACACTCTTCATAGACCCTCAACTTGTTTGAAACTCACCAGGGAAGGCTTCGCTGCTGACTGCAAAGGAATTCCATATTTGGTATATCATAGATAACAAAACACATTCAAGCTTCGTTCCTTTCGTTCGCCAGTCTGAGAGAGCCGTTCCAAGCCTCGTCAGATGCCTATCGGCCGTAAAAATCCGCCAGCGCATGTCCCAAGCCTACCACAGTCGAACCGAGGCGGTGAGACGAGTGAGACAGATCTCGAAACGGGCGGATGAACTGACGAAACGAAGGAGCGCGACGCCTGCGCGCAGGGATGCTCACAAACGAACGTACCAGCCGATTTCGGGGCAGGAATTGGCAGCCGGTGTCACATCGGGGGCTCATTTGGCGGGCGGAGTCTGCTTTTCCCGCTCGGGGCCGAGCCAGACGCTGGCCACAGTCCAGTTGCCGGCTTCCTTCTGCAGGATGATGTCATAAGCGGCGATGGCGACCGGATCTTCAAAGGTGACATGAGCCAGCGCCCGCTGTTTGTCCGGAGAGAGGACCAGACGGTCAACTTCAAACTTGGCGTTGGACGCTCGCGGCCCTGCTGGCTTCTTCGCGGCATTTTCAGCAGCCTGCGGAGCCGGGCCCTGGGGCAGGAGCGCCGGAATGAAGTAAGTTCTGATTGCCTCCTCAATCGAACCGCCCGCCCGTTTTCCTTCCGGCGTAGCCAGGAAACTCGCTCGGACGCGGATGGCATCGAGCGCGTTCTCCACGTCATCTTGCAGAACGGGATCAGTCATCCGGGCTTCCGCTTCCTGCATGGGCTTGATGAGGCTGGGGTCCGACCGGACGGTGAGCGCCAGAATCGCGGCTTCCGTAACGGTGCGATCATCTTCCTGATTGGCGTGGCTCAGGGCGTAAAGCAGAACCTGGGCGGCGCGCGGGTCATTGAACTCACCCAAAGCTCCGTAATAAAAACGGCGGAGGTCGAGATCGCGCTTGTCCTTGAGAAGCGAAGAAAGAATCGGAATTTCCTGATCGCCGCCAATGAAGGCGATGGCTTTGGCGGCAAACTCGGCGGTGCGGTCGTCCACCAGAGAGGCCTTTAATTGCGGAACAATGTCCGGGCCCGCCGCAAAAGCCGCATCCAGCAAAGCTTCGAGCGCGTCCGGGTTATGGGAGCTGATGATGGAGTAGAGGAGGACGGGCGCCCACTCGCAGGGGGGATAGCCATACTCCCCGGCATTTGCCTGAGCGCCCGGGCAAGGGGATGCGGCCGGGCGAGCCTTGGACTGGGTGGCTCGAGAAGCGGGAGACCCAGCCTGAATCTTAGCCGGGGGTGAGGGGGCTTGCGCGCCAAAGGCCGGGGATAGCCACGTCCACAGCAGGCCCAGAGCGGCCGCAAGGGTTGCACGAAGTGAAGCGCGGCGATCAATCAATCAGTGCTGCCCTTTCGTGGAGATGTGAAATCCCGCGTCTACCGGCTGCCGTAGGGGCGGCCCTCGTGGTCGCCCGTGGGCGGGTACCAGACCCGCCCCTACGACGTACAACTCGAACCAAAGCCTGGTTCAGACCCGCATCTCGGTCTAACTACGCTCCATCTCCATCGTGGATGGTGATCATGGAGCGGATTTCAAACTCGCGTGTACCGTTGGGCGTGGTGATCTTGACGACGTCGCCCAGCTTCTTTCCCATCAGTCCCCGCCCGATCGGCGACGTGGTGGAAATCAGGCCTTTGCTGAAGTCAGCCTCCTCGCTGGTGACGAGCTTGTAACGGATTTCGGCATCCCGATCGATGTCGTAGAGGACGACCTTCGTCCCAAAGGCGATGCGGTCCTTCGGAATATTGCTCAGATTAACCATAGAAAGGTCGGCCATCCGCCTTTTGAGCTGCGCCAGTCGCGCCCCGACGATATCTTGGCGTTGCTTGGCCATGATGAATTCGGCGTTTTCGCTCAGATCGCCAAGCGCCCGGGCCCGCTTCAGTTCAATCGGCAGCTCGTGAGTCAGTTCGTGTTCCAAAGCTTGGATTTCTTCTTCGAGCTTTTTTTGAATGGATGTTGACATAACAAAGACTCCTCACAGCACACCGCCCCATTATAGCCAATGCCGCGGCCTGATGTGAATGGCCGGAAACCCGAACGCCTGCCTCGCCTTGCAAGAGCAAGAAACCAGGCCGACGCGCGCGGGGGTCAACGCGAGGCGATGAAGGGGTTATAGTCCGGCCGGATTATCCAGCCAATACATGGTTAAGCCGGAGAGCAGCTTGGGATAGAAGTCCGTCGATTTCTGAGGCATCACCCGGCCGGCCAGCGCCGCATCCCAGACGGCTGCAATCGGCGTGGGATTGAGCAGGAAGCAGACTTGGGCGTCATTCCGGTTGACGGTTTCAATTGCCGCGTCGATTTCCCGCACGTAACGCAGGTTCTTTTCCTCGCGCACGGCCTGGCGGTCAATGCCGAGTGTTTTTTCCAGAAGGTAGCGGTGCAGCACAACCACGTCCAGCCCGCGTAAGATCGGCGGAAGATCGGGCAGGGCGCTGGCCAGATCGAAGTCCTTGCGGAGCCGAAGCACGGCGAACTTTCCCGGTCCCGCATACACGCCGAGAGTGGGATGACCGTCCGGCGCGATTTTCTCAGTGATGACTCGGGCTGCCTCCGAGGAATTTTCTGGCAGAACCGCTTCGGTCCACTCGAAGGCCTGGCGCGCGGCTGCGGAAAGAGCGTCCCAACTGAAGCCGGCCAGGCTGTGAATGACCCGATGCGTGGGCAGAATGGTGAGACCCGGCGTCTCCATCCGCACAAAAGTCGCCATCACGTATTCCGCGCGCTCATCCAGCCGGTTCTGGGCGCGGCACTCATTGCGGAAAGCGAGCGCCGTTTCGTATCGATGGTGGCCGTCCGCAATCACCAGCTTTTTATCGCGCATGGCTTCCAGGACGGCGCTGATGTATGCAGGCCCGGTTATCTGCCAGACGGAATGCAGCGTGCCATATTCATCCTCAAGCTGTTCCCACGGCCTTCCGGACGCGGCAGCGTCGAGGGCAGACTCCATGCCGCCCGAAGGGTCGCTGTAGAGCAGAAAAATTTGGCCAAAATGGGCGCGAGTGGTGCGCAGCAGCGAGAGCCGGTCGGCCTTTGGGCCGGAAAGAGTTTCCTCATGGCGGTGAACCACCCGGCGGTCATAGTCCTCAAGGCGCAGAAGCGCGATGAAACCCTTCCGGGTCTTCTTCACGCCGCGCTGGCCGGGTACTGTATATTCCTGGGAATACGGGAAAACGGCCGGCTCGTGTTCGGAAACCAGGATGCCCTGGTCAATCCATCCACGAAAGTACCGGTTGGCCCGGACGTAGGGATTCTCGTCTGGCGTGGCCTCGAGTTTGTCGCTGGCGCGGATGACCCGAACCAGATTATTAGGGCTCAGTGAGTAATACCGGCTCTGCATTTCCGGTGAAATTTTGTCATAAGGCTGGGTGACGAGATTGGAAAGACGCTCTCCGCGTTGCGTGCCATAGTGCAAGGCGCGGAAGGGAATGATTTCTGCCATCAAGTTGCGCGGTTCCTTTCGTTGCGTGAAATAGCCCTCAGACAGTATACAGGGAAGGGTGAGGTCACGCGCTTTCGGCTTAAGATGAGGAAATGAATAAATCGCATCCCGATTTGCACGATGTCCGGCTTTTGGTTTTCGACCTTGATGGAACTTTGATCGACAGCAAGGAGGACCTGGTTCTGGCTACCAACGCCACACGCCAAGCCATGGGTCTTCGGCCGCTGGACGCCGGGACCGTGGCTTCCTATTAATACTAGGTTAAGTAGTTGTTGACGTTTCGCCGGATGCCTGCTAAAGTCGGGCCATGACACCCGAGCGATTGAAAACTCTGGATCACCGTTTGCAAAAGTTT
>JBOGKI010000314.1:0-5950 GCA_050745605.1 Terriglobia bacterium
GGGCAAGGGAATCGGCAACGGGACGCAAAGCCGGCTGGGGTTTATTCCGGTTTCTCACGCCGATTTTATTCTTTCGGCTTTTGGCGAAGAGCAGGGCTTTGTCGGTATTTTTTGTGTTCTGCTGTTGTACTTTCTGTTGCTCGTGCGCCTGTTGGACGGCGCTCATCTGGCCGGTGACCCGGCAGGCGCGTTTCTGATTGTGGGCTTGGCGTCGGTCCTGTTTTTCCAGGTCGCCGTGAACGCCGGGATGATGATCGGATTGCTGCCCATCACCGGGATCCCGCTGCCGCTCATGAGCCAGGGAGGCTCTTCGGTCCTGTTCACGTTCGCCGGTTTGGGCCTGGTCATGAGCGTCAGAATGAAGCGCCTGGTGAATTTATAGGGTCCGTCAGCGGAGGTCCTATTCTCGACAGGCCTCTTTTCAAAGATTCATTACAATCTTCGGCCGAACGCGCGTTGAGCACACCTGTGATTGCTGGCCCGGCCAGTTCGCACCCGTCTCTGTCTGGGCCCGTCCATGACCAATCGAGGTATTGGCGCGAACGCGGCGTGCGCAGTCGCAGGCACCGCGCGGCCATTCGGCGAACGCCGGGAGTTGATCCTCACTCCGTGAGTCGATCCTTCCAGGCGTTCCTGAGGAGGAGTTTCCATGACCAAGGAAATGCTGATCTCTTCGTCTCCCCACGAGACGAAGATCGCGCTGCTGGAAGATGACCAGCTTGTTGAGGTTTACTACGAACGTGATACGGATGTCGGATTGGCCGGCGGGATTTACAAGGGAAGAGTCAGCCGCGTGTTGCCCGGAATGCAGTCCGCATTCGTTGACATCGGCCTTGAGAGAGACGCCTTCCTGTACGTCTCTGACTTCTTTGAGGATTCTGAGGAGTACGATCGCGTCTTCACCGAAGCTGAAAACCGGGTAGCGCGTCTGGACCAGGAGGGTGGACAGGCTTCCGGGCTCCCGGCTGAGAGCGCGCCAGCCAAGGCAACGCCAGAGCCTACGACGCAGCCTACCGTCCGCGACGCAGGCCCGGACCGTGAGTGCGCGTCATCACCGCCATCCCCGCCCCAGCTTGCTGTGTCCGCGAATGCGGTTGAAGACGCGACCCCTGTTCCTCCGTCGCCGCCGGAGGCTACTTCTCCGGCCAATCCTCCAAATCTCACGGAGTCACACCACCACGGCTTTCAGGGCCACGGACGCCGCCGTAGAGGACGGTTTTCCGAACACCGGTTCGGTGGCGCGAAGTCCGAATTCCGCGACCGCCCCACGGAGCACTCCGCGGAGGAGCACCATCATGGCCTGGAGTTGTTGCCGGGTGAATCCCTCGCCAAATATGGTCACGCAGAGCCGGAGCCTCGAGCCGAAACCGGGGGATCATTCGAAGCTCAGACGAGTGAGATTCCAACGGATCTCGCGGCGGCGGAGCCGTCACGCAACCTGGGGGAAGCCCGGGAGTTTCTCTTCCCGCCGTCAGCAGGGTCCGCGACTGCCCAATCAGCCGCCACGGAGCCCAAAGGCCAGAATCATGAAGCTGAGTTCGGGGAAGGCTCGCATTCAGCAGTCCGGACGAACACGAGAGCCTCGGCAGACCAAGAGACGGGCCTTGCGAATTTTCCAGTGACTCGGTTGATCGCCACATCCGAGCCCGCTGTTGACGAGAACCAGGAGGACGCTGAGGCAGAAGCCCGGGAAGAGGTCCGGATCGATCGGGCCATACCTGAATCGCAAGCCACGTCTCCGGGAAATTCACGCGCAACGGATACCGTTGACAGTCTTACGGCGGAGACTGGCGCCGAGTCTGGGCCCGATATTCTTGCCGAACCTAATGACGGCAGGCAGGCCCCATCCGAAGGGACCCTTTCACCTGAAGAGGTTGAGCCGGGTGCCGGCGGTGGAGAACCCGCCACCAGCCAAGCTGAGAATTTTGTTGATGAGGAGGCCGAAGCTGAGGACGAAAAGGCTCTCGACGCGTCCCAAGCATCCGCGGAAGGCGAAGTCGCCACGGAGCAGGACGCTGGAACGGGCCTCCCGCCAGCGCCGAGCGGTGAAGGCGTTGAGCGTACCTACACCCTTCGCGAGCCCCATCAGCGGCCTCGCTTTGCCCCGCGCCGCCAGCGGCGTGGACGCGGCCGGTTCGGTTTCCGTGGCCCGCGTGAAGGCGGGCGCAAGAACGATGGGCCCCGGGCCGGCAATTTTCAGGCTGTCCAGATTAACGAGGTCTTGAAGGAAGGGCAGGAAATCCTGGTTCAGATTGCCAAGGAGCCGCTCGGTAACAAAGGGGCGCGCATCACCTCCCACATTGCTCTGCCCGGCCGCTACCTGGTGTACATGCCGACGATCAGTCACATTGGCGTATCCCGCAAAATCTCTTCGGAAGCAGAGAGACTGCGACTACGCAACACCATTCTGGAAAACCGGGGAAGCTTGACCGGCGGCATCATCGTGCGTACCGCCGCCGCCGGCCGCAGCGAAGAGGAGTTGAAGGCAGACCTGAGGTTCCTCGGAACTTTATGGAGTGATATTCGGGCCAAAACTGAGCGCAGCAAAGCGCCATCCTTGATTCACCGGGACCTCAATGTGGTCCAGCGGATATTACGGGACCTGCTCTCCCCCGATTTCAAGACCATCCGCATTGATAACGAAATCGAATACGAGCAAGTGGTGGATTTCGTCAGCCGCACCCAGCCGTCGCTCGTGGGTCACGTGCGCCTTTACACTCGCGACATGCCACTCTTCGAGGAATTTGGCGTCCAGCAGGAGATTGACAAGTCGCTGAAGCCGAAGGTTTGGCTGAAGTCCGGCGGCTATATCGTGATCAATCAAACGGAAGCGCTGGTCTCCATCGATGTCAACACCGGAAAGTACGTCGGCAAAACCAACCGTCTCGAAGACACCATCGTCAAGGTCAACATCGATGCGGTGAAGGAGATTGTCCGTCAGATTCGGATTCGCGACCTGGGCGGGATCATCGTCATCGACTTCATCGATATGGACGACCGCCGCAATCGCAACAAGGTGGTCCAGGCCCTCGAAGAGGCCTTGCGGGCGGACCGTGCGCCCACCAAGATTCTATCCTTCAATGAGTTCGGGCTCGTCGCCCTCACTCGCAAGCGCGTTAAGCAGTCTCTGGAGCGGACCCTCTGTGAGCCGTGCCCCTATTGCACCGGATCGGGCTGGGTGAAGTCCGTGCTCACGGTGAGCTACGAAATCGTGGCGGAAGCGCGCAGGATGGCCTCGCAAATCGAGGGTAAAGTGATAACCCTGCGCGTTCACCCGGATGTGGCGCGTGCCTTGAAATCAAGGGATGGTGTCTTGCTTTCGGAAATCGAAACCGCCACTCGCAAGGAAATCGTGATCAAAAGCGATTCGAACGTCCAACAGGAGCGTTTCGAGATCTTCTGATGATCCCAGCGGACGATGCCGGCTCTTCCTGCCGATATCGCCCAACTTTCGCCGCTTCCTATGTCTTTCTTAACCCCCTAAATGCGGGGGAGAGACCTTGAATCCTCAGCACTTGTCGCCCGCTCGGCATTGCCGGATCACCTCATCCAACGAGGCCACTGGGATGTAGATTTTCTGACCCAGGCGGACAGAATAGAGCTTACCGTTTGAAAGCCAGCGATAGAATGTTGCCCGAGAAACGGGGATACCCGTGCGGCGGCAGAGAATCCGCCAGGCGCTGCTCGGAGAAATCAACGGCAAGGCGGATGGAATCTCTGCAACCGGGACGAAGTCCTCAGCGGTGTTAACCGGTAAGACGGCTGTTGTTATGCCCATAGTCACCTCACGATCCAGCGTGGCGTTGTGCTCTCCTCAATCTTCGAGAAAGGCTCGGCGTATGTCGGCGAGCCGGCGCCGGTCTTGCGCCCGCGAGGTGTCCACCTCAGCTTCCGGCAGCCCGAATTTCGCGCGATCCAGGACTAGACGGGTGGGTTGTAAGGAGGAAAACAGGCTTGGTTCCCGTGATTGGCGGTCGTGATGCACACATCTTCCCGACCCATCCAGCGATGCTGGAAAAACACAGCCTTTTTCAGAGCATCGCGGCGTGAAGGACTCCGCGCGGTGAACCGCCTGTGCGGCTGGCGCCGGCCAGAGCTTAGGCCAAGCGACGGGCTGAACCGGCAAAGCGCCGGACGATGCCGGCAACGCCACGTCTGGCAAGGCGTTGCGGTTTGTGTATGAAGGCAAAGCTTGTGGTGATCCCATGGAGTTTTCTCCTCTCGGCACAGTTTGTTGGAGTTTGAATTCCTTTTCGTGAATTACAGAGCAGTCACGAACTGCGCGAGGGGGGCTGGGGCGTCCTCGGGACGCGAATTTTGGATGAGTGTGCCCATCTGAAAAGCGCGCAAGGGCACACCAGGGAGAGATTGCACCGGTGAAATCGAAAGGCCGGACTCCGAAGGATGGAAGTCCTTGGCCGAAGGACAGGCAAGAGGTCCAGTCAGATTGCGTTGGGCGGGTCTTAGCTGTCCGAGAAAATCAAAGGTAGTCTGCAGCCCTGCCAGCGGTGATAGGGGGCGAGATGGGCTCCGGCGGGTTTCGGGAAGGTCTCCGGCTTCCCGGCTGGAAGCGGCTTCAAAATCCGTCATCATCTTCGCCCGCGCCGCGTCTCCGGTTTGCGCTGGCGCGGATATCTGGGTCAAAGAGGTCAGAGGAATCGTTGGCATTTGATTACTATGTAGTACACTGCCTGGCGCAAAAAAGCATGCGACCGGGTTTCCCCGGCTCGCATGCTTCTCTCAGTATCCGCGGCATTTGCGGACTATTTCTCAAGCTGTCTAACCCTTGCTCTCTCGGCGGTAACGGCCAGACCGAAGAAGCCGGAGCCAGACCTCTGTTATCGAATAGGTATATTACTATATGGTAAATAAGTTTGTCAAGTGGAAAATCGCGTTCGAGGCTTGTTCGTGGTGAATAATGGCGTTGGAACCTTGATTCGCCGGATCAGGGCAAGGATCGGACTGAGTCAGGAAGGCCTTGCACGCAGTCTCAATACGAGCAAAGCAGCGATTCAGCATTGGGAACACGGACGCAATCGTCCTGACTTGGCGCGGTTGGCAGACTTGCGCAGAATTTGTCCTCCGGGCCCTGAACGAAATGAGCTGGATTCGCTGCTCCGGAATGCGGGCAAGAAATCTGCGGTTCGCGTCTGGGGCAAGGCCGGGATTACGTCCGCAAGCCTTTCCGCCACCAGGCTCGGCAGGCAGGAAAAGGAAGACACCCGGCTCCGTAAGGCGATCTCACGGTTGGAGTTAATGCTGCGGAAAAAGGAAGAACAGATTCGGATTCTGGGCGAACTCGCAACTCAACTCCAAAGGGAAATACTCGAGCTTCGGGCTTCCAGGTCTCAACGAACAGACCCAGGAGCCAACCCGTCCAGTCCGGGCTCAGATTAGGCTCAGCTTTCAGCCCTCACGGCTGACGAAGCCGGATTGCTTGTACAGAGACAATAATGGCGGGAAAATCGCCGTCGGTCTCCCGAAGCAGAGTCCTCATGTACTCCACCAGTTGGGCCAGAATCTGTTCCGATTGCTCATGTTGCCGCATTCTTAACAGCAGGTCAAACGCCCTGCGAAAGTGCCAGTCGATTGAAGGGCCTTCGCCATTCATCACGGACTTTCCCCTCCTTTGATGTGACGCCAACGCTCCGACGCCGCTCAATTGGTCCTCCCCAGGCTATTTCCGCGAACGCTCCAGCCATGCCCCCAGGGAGCGACCATCTCTTCTCATATCATAACTTATTTGTTGTATTCAAATGTATTATATCGACGATGTTATAACGTATGGGTAACTGGACGGCAGAGCGTGGCGCTCAATTAAGCATTTGCAAAAAATTGTGATCTACTCTGGGGTTTTCTGGGGCATTGACCCCTAACCCAACTTCCACGGTCTCCGGGGTGAAACGGTGTGTTCACAAGCAGTTGCGATTTCATTCCGTCACTATGGGGA
>JBOGKI010000315.1:0-5950 GCA_050745605.1 Terriglobia bacterium
CTCGTTAGGTGTGCTGAGGTTGAAATTTACAACGAATTCAGCCTGCAACATGAACTCGGTTGCCATATCCGCCGATCTCTCCCGAGCGGTTATCGGCTGCAGTTCGAGCGACCAGTGGACTTCTTTTTCGGTACGAGCTCACAGCAATGGGTGAGGAAGGAAATCGACATTGTGATGTTCAGTAATGGGAACAGGTCGGCTATTGAGCTCAAGTTTCCGAGAAACGGCCAATATCCTGAGCAGATGTTTTCTGCATGTAAGGATATCAGATTTCTCGAACAGCTCGTAGATAGCGGCTTTGGGTCCGGTTATTTTGTCATGGCGGCTGACGATCCCTTGTTTTACAGGAGAAGCACTGTGAACCAAGGAATATATAGATACTTTCGCGCCAACGTGCCCATCTCTGGGCTAATCCCCAAGCCTACGGGAAAGACCAACGACTCAGTCAGTATCCGCGGCTCTTACGCAGTTGACTGGAGGCCCGCAGGGAATTTGATCAGGTATTGCATTGTTGCGGTCAATCCATGGCAGACCCGAAAGGAGGAACAGACTCATGCCAGCTCGTAACGCAGAAGCAGAATGGAAAGGCAGTTTGATCGAAGGCCAGGGCACGATGAAACTGGGAAGCGGCGCCTTTGAAGGGAAATATTCATTCAGGTCAAGGATGCAGGACGGACCGGGAACGAATCCCGAGGAATTGATCGGCGCGGCGCACGCGGGCTGTTACTCCATGGCCCTTTCGGCCGCGCTGGGCCAGGGCGGATTTACGCCGAAGCGGATTCACACCAAGGCGGCTGTTCACTTTGACAAAGTGGGCGATGGCTTCTCCATTACGCACATCGATCTGGAGACGGAAGCTGAGATTCCAGGAATCGACGACGCAAAGTTCCAGGAATTCGCCGAGGGCGCGAAGAAAGGTTGCCCGGTTTCAAAGGCTCTGACCGGGACTACGATCAATTTGAAAGCCAGACTGGTGAGCTAAAGCCCTGTTCCAGGCCAGGCCGGATCGCCACAGTCGAACGCCTTTTGATTTCAACCTCAATGAACCACAACGGAAAGACCATTGGCATTCTGGCGGTGCAGGGTGATTTCGCCCTACATGCGCGAATGTTGGAAAAGATCGGCGTTCCGTTCCGGCTGGTGAAGCACGCCTCCGAGTTCGCGGAGATCGGCGGGCTCATCCTGCCCGGCGGCGAAAGCACAACCATGCTCAGGTTCCTGGCTGAGGAGAAATTGGACGCGGCCATTCGCCAATTTGCTGCGGATGGAAAACCCATTTTCGGGACCTGCGCCGGAGCCATCCTTCTGGCTCGCGAAGTGCTCAACCCGCCGCAGGAACGTTTGGGATTGCTGGACATCACGGTTGAAAGAAACGGGTACGGCCGACAGATTGATAGCTCCGTCCAGCAGGGCGATTTACCCGAGCTCGCGGACCATCCGGTGGAAATGGTTTTTATCCGGGCGCCGATTATCCGGAGGGTGGGCGAAGCCGTGCGCGTTCTGGGCCGTGCCGCGGGCCAACCGGTGCTGGTCGAGCAGGACAATGTGTTGGCGGCAACCTTCCACCCCGAACTCACCCCGGATGAGACCATTCATCGATACTTCCTCGGTAAGGCGCATGGAGAGTAAGCTTAACAAGATGCAAGCCTGCGAGGGACCGCTCGACACTACATCCGGCGCAATTCTCCCAGGAACTTAGTATCCGATTCAAGAAGGAGAGTGAAACATGCGGGAACACCCAGACCATCATGACGCCGAACTGCTCCTGCGTCTTTACGACCTTCGCCGGGAAGAGAAACTGCGGCAAGCCCGGCAATGGTTTCTGACTGAATTCGAAGCCGCGCCCGCCGAAGAACTGGTCAAGAAATATCCCCCGACCTCCAAAGAAAACACCTACTACCGGATGGTGGTCAGCTATTGGGATATGGCCGCATCCATCGTCAACAACGGCCTGATCAAGGAAGATCTCTTCTTTGAAAACACCGCGGAATTGCTGGCAGTGTGGCTGAGGGGGAAACCAGTCATCACGGAAATGCGCAGACTCTTCAAAAATCCCAACTACTCCAAGAACCTTGAGACCCTGGCTAACAAGTATGAGAAATGGATGCAGGAACGGGCGCCGGGCGCTTTGGAAGCGATGATGCAAAGGATTCAAACCATCAAAAAGACAGCGTAGAGGTTTCAACGCTCCAGGGCCCCGAGGCCAGAAAGGCACGGACGGCGCCAGTCACTCTGCGATGGTCTGGACCCGCACATATTGGCTTCCGTGCCGCTCGATGTGAGCCATGGTCAGTGCCTGAGGAACAAGAGCTGCGGTCAATCCTTCCCAGCCCTCGGGAACTTTGTCAATCTTGACCGGCAGAAGCCTCTCTTCGGGCCGCGGCAGATCATCATCGGTCGCCAGCACCACTCTCCCCTTTTTTGCCAAACAATCCTTCGCCAGCCTGTCTCCAAGCTCGCCGGTGCGGCCCAGCGCCAGAATGATTGCAAGATGGCTGGAGTCCACATCCAACAAAGGACCGTGACGGAAGCCGCCGCCGGAATGGGCGCTGGCGCGGCGCTGTGTCATCTCCCGAAGACACAAGGCCCCGTATCGTGCGCCCCCCAGGGCCGCGCCCCGGCCGATGATCTCAATCGTCACCGCATTCCGTGCGAACTTTTCGATAGCCTGACGTTCGTCCAGCACCGTCTGCAACGAGCTTGAGAATGCGTCGGCGGCCTTCGCCGCCGCGCTCTGCCACGCCTGCCCCACCAGTTCCGATGCGGTGATAGCGCAGGCCGCAGTAGAATTCGTATAGGTCTTCGTGGCGTTCGCCCGTTCGATTCCGGCACGGATCGGCAAGCGGATTTCGGCGGCAGACCAGCACGGACTTTGATCGTTATTACAAAGGAGAATTTTCCGCTGGCTCGAGTCCAGCTTTGCCAGGCTTACAAGTTCGGCGCTCTCGCCCGAAGTCGAAATCAAAATCAATCCACCCAGCCGGGACCAGGTTGCAGCGGCGTAATGGAGAAATTCGCTCGATTCCACCGCGAACGAAGGCCAGCCGCTCACCGAGAGCAACGTCGATGCGGCCAAGGCGGAGCAAAAGGACGCTCCCATTCCAGTCCAAACCACGGGGCCTGTGTTCGAAATTGCGGCGACAAGCCTCCGAAGCTCCTCGCGGATTCCCAGGTCCGTGCCATACGCCGAAAACAACTCCTTTAACCGCTGAGGCTGCTCCATGAATTCCGACCGGTAGTTGGAAGCCGCGTCCCGGTCTCGTGTTGCCGTCGTGGTCATCCCTTGCTCCCTGACGGCCTTCCAGCCGGATGCGTCACGATCCATCTTTCGCAGCCCCCTTACGCTCTTTTCATCTGCTCGATCAGATATTCACTGGCGCGCAGCGAGAACGCGAGGATAGAGAGTGTCGTGGTCTTGTCCGTGCAATTTAGGAACAGGCTCGCATCAGTGACGTAGAGATTAGGCACATCGTGGGTTTGGCCAAAGCGGTTCGTCACGAACTTCTTGGGATCGTTTCCCATGCGGCAAGTCCCCGTTTCATGCAGGCTATAACCGGGAGTGTTGGGATCGACGCCCGTGCCCCACACTTTACCTCTCGAAGCTTCAATCACCCGCGCGCACACGTCCTTCGCTTGTTCCCACATCAGGAGTTCGTTCGGCCCCCACTTGAAATGGATACGAGCCACCGGCACGCCGTACACATCCTTCACCTCGGGATCGAGGTCTACAAAATTGGTGTCGCTGCGCATGGACGGGATCTGGCAATAGAAAGAGACCGGCGTTGGGTAATAGCGCTTGATAGCACGCTTCAATTCCATCCCGTAACCCTCGATTTGGTGGTTGTACCATGGAAAACTGTCGCAGCCCCCGGTGGGGTAGACGGAGTAACCGCGAATATAGTCTTCTTCGCGAGGATTCTTCAGGTTCTGCCAGCGAGGCATCCATGCAATCTGAGCGTTCGAAATGTTATCGGGGAAACTGGGCTGGCCAAGAAGTTGGGGAAGGTAGCCATAGGCCGTGGTGCCATAGAGATGGTCGCAGAGATTCCGTCCCACCTGGCCGCTGGAGTTGGCAATGCCGTCCGGCCAGTGCCGGGATTTCGAGTTCAGCATGATTTTCGCCGTCTCCACGCAGGACGCAGCCAGCACCACGCTCTTTCCATACACTTCCTCTTCATGCTGCGTTTTGCGGTCAACGTAAGCCACGCCCTTCGCTCTGCCCTTGTCGTCCACCAACACGTGGCGCACGTAAGTATTCGTTCGGAGGTCGAGATTGCCGGTTTTTTCAGCGAGCGGCAAAAAGAACCACGGAGTCGAGAAGAAAGATCCGGTATCACAACCTTCCGTGCAGTTGCCGCAGTAGTGGCAGGGCGGATGACCATTGTGGCCAACGGTGAGTTGCGCCTCACGGTCCGGGAGATAAGGAACGCCGCATTTCTCGCAACCAAGCTGCAGAATGTAATCCAGGCAACGGAAGTTCATGGGCGGCAGGTAATCCCCATCCGGGTTGCTGGGACGGTGTTGGACGGTGCTCGCCACGCCAATCATGCGCTCGGCCCGCGAGTAATACGGGGAGATCTCTTCGTAGTTCACCGGCCAGTCTACATCGTAGCCATCGCGGCTCGCCGCCTTGAAGTCGATATCGCCCATGCGGGCGGCCGACCGTCCCCAGAAATTGGTCTTTCCGCCCACGCCCCAGCAACGCGGCCACTCCCACTCTGATCCCGGGGCAACCGTGTACGTAATCTCGTGCTCCCAGAGTCCCTGCGTGTATTCATTCTCGACGTGGTAGTAATGATCGCGCTTGCGAGGGTCGCCAAAGCCTCGGTATTTCATGTCGAAGGACTGCTTATGGTCTCGAAAATCTTTGGCCGGATCAAAACGCCGACCGGCATTCAGGCAACAGACTTTCAGCCCGGCTTCACAGAGCGTCTTGATGGCCATGCCACCGCCGGCTCCACTTCCCACAACAACGACGTCGCAGACTTTCATCACTGTTGAACCTCCACGTCTGAGGCGGATGGCATGAGCCGCCTCCATCATGCCCGCCATGGCGCCGATGCCCTTGTGGGTACCGGTTCGGGCGGGCACGAGGCCCGCCCCTACATCGGACGTCGTCAGAGCTTCGGTGCCGGCAAGTGAAGATGTCCGGGATCACCGTGATGCGGGCATCTGGGTGTCTCGGTATAGAAGACCTTAAGCCCTGGATAATCCAGCTCCTGAAGGCCCACTCGGGATGTGTAGAAGCCCATCAGGGTGTACTCGCGAATGAGCGCGAAGAAATCTCGACCTTCCTCTTCGCCCGGGCGGAACTTCCGCTTGTAAGCAAGATGATCCAGGATGTCTTTCTGCCCGCCTTCGTTCAGATCCAGGAAAGCCTTGCGGTGGATCGCATCGGAACGGGTATCCAACCAGGTCAGGCCATAGCGGAAGCGGTATTGAATCGAGGCGTCACTCCACGCCATGAAGTCAATGAACTCGCTGACGCCAGCTTCCGTAGCTCCCGGGCCGCCACCCGCAGGGATAATCAGGTCCGTCAGCCGCTCCACCATTGCATACTCGTGAGCGGTGAAGAATTGCGGCGTGTAATGAGCCGCCGGTGCGGAAGAAGCCTTCAGATCTCCGTGGCCACAAGCAAACGCCCACCGGTGGAATCCCGGAAAGTTGCTTGCCGCGGCAGCAAGGGCCAGAATCCGCAGCACCTCACGCCGCTCGACGCTTTGTCCTGCCATGGTGTTTCCCTCTCTCGTTAAGCACCGGCCGGGCACACACTGAGGGGCGGCTCGCCCGCCGGCTTGGCCCGTCGCATCCCACACCCATCAGGTTGCACATTATAGCGGCAGTACCGGCGCTATCGGGAAATTTCTGATTTCCCGGCCGCCGGTCGTTGCGCTGGCGCGGGCCTCAGCGGTGAAATTCACTACACCCAAGGGCGGCGGTGATGCCGCTT
>JBOGKI010000316.1:0-5947 GCA_050745605.1 Terriglobia bacterium
GTGCTGCACGATGCACGCCTGCAACGAGCCTATCGAAGCTCGACGCTGCGCCTCTACACGGAACGCCTTCAGGCCGTCGAGGCGGTTCCGGGATTCGAGCGCCTGCGGCAAAGAGGCCGGGCCCTAAAACGCGAGGTCATGGAGCACTTGGATGAATACGCTTCGCAGTTTGCGGATAGCGTGGAGCGCAACGGCGGGAAGGTGCACTGGGCATTGAACGGCGAGGAAGCGTGCTCGATTGTTCTGAAGATCGCAAAAGACGCGGGCGCGAAAGAGGTGGTGAAGGCCAAGACCATGGTGGGTGAAGAGGTCGGGTTGAACGATTATTTGGAGTCCGCCGGGATCCGTGGCGTGGAGAGCGACATGGGCGAATTGATTGTGCAACTGGCGGGCGAGCGCCCCGCCCACATTGTGGCTCCCGCCATTCACAAAACGCGACAGGACGTGTCAAACCTATTCACCGAACATCTGAAGTCCGAAAAGACTGAAGAGCCGGAGCGATTGACAGCGATTGCGCGCCGGGCTCTTCGCCAATGCTTTGGCCGCGCCGGCGTGGGGTTGAGCGGCGCCAATTTTGCGGTGGCGGAAACCGGCAGCATCGTGCTGGTTGAGAATGAGGGTAACATCCGTTTTTCCACCACCGCGCCGCGCATCCATATCGCTTTGATCGGAATTGAAAAGATCATTCCGCGGTTCGACGACTTGGCGGTTTTTCTGCGACTCCTGCCACGCTCCGCGACCGGGCAGAAGCTGACCGCATATACCTCGATCCTCACCGGCCCCCGGCGTTCCGGCGAGGATGGACCGGAAGAAATGCACGTGGTGCTGATCGACAACGGCCGGGTGGGAATGCTGGCAGACGAAAAAATGCGGGAGGCGCTTTACTGCATCCGCTGCGGCGCTTGCCTGAATGCCTGCCCGGTTTACCGCAAGATCGGTGGCCACGCCTACGGTTGGGTGTACAGCGGTCCGATTGGATCGTTGGTCACGCCGTCCATAGTTGGACTCGGGGAGGCGCGGGAGCTGCCGTTTGCTTCTTCGTTGTGCGGCGCATGCCGTGAAGTTTGTCCGGTCCAAATCAACATTCCGGATTTGCTATTGCACCTGCGCGGGAAAACTCAGAGCCTGCCCCCGGTCGCCAAGCCCCCGGACGCCCTCGTCAGTGAGCGGAACTCCATGCGGCTTTGGGCCTTGGTCATGCAGCGGCCCTGGCTCTACGCCTTCAGCTCCTCGCTGGCGCGGCTGGCTCAAAGGTTTTACGCTCGCGGCCGATGGATTCGAAAGCTGCCGGTTTATCCGGCATCGCGGTGGACTGACGGCCGGGATTTTCCGGCTTTGGCGCGGCGCACATTCCGCAAACAGTGGAAATCACTGCAAATTTTGAAGCGCAAGACTTAATGAAGATTACCAGTCATAGTCGTGACTTTCTCTATAGCGGCGCTCCAGCGGCGCCGAAAACCGGCGGTCGCAGACCGCCGCTACAACGTTGCGTGTCACCATAGCTGGCAATCCTCGGTAATTTACATTGCAAGACTCAAGTTTGAGTGAACGCGAAACGAAAGGCGATGCGCGCCATGACTCACGGAATGCGTCGTTGACATCTAAAAGTCCGGAGCATTGACGATGAAGCTGGTCACGTATGATTCGGGCAAGGGAGCGAAACCAGGTGTGGTGGTGGGAGAAAGCATTGTGGACGTTCGTAAAGCGGTGGAGATGATTGCGAGCCGCAAGACTCCGCGCGCCTTGGTTGCGCAGATAGCTTTCAAAAGGGCCGCTGAGGAAGTGAAAGCTACGGGAAGAGCTCCTCAGCACATGATCGAACTTCTGGGTCGCGGAGACGGATGGTTGAGGGCGCTGGCGCGCGTCATGAACGGGCTGGCCCGGGAGCTTCGAACGCGGCCTGGGGGCAAAGGCAGGACTGAGAAGCAATTTTCAGGATTGATCCTTCCGCTGGCTTGCGTCCGGCTGCGGCACCCCATTCTGAAGCCTGCAAAGATTACATGCGTTGGATTGAACTACGCGGACCACGCGCATGAGCAAGGGATCGAGCCTCCCAAGTCCCCCATCTTTTTCCTTAAGTCAGGTAACACGGTTTCAGGCCCTGGAGATCCCATCGTGATGCCTCCGAATTCCACAGAGGTCGATTACGAGGCTGAATTCGCAGTGGTCATCGGAAAGAGTGGAAAACGTATTCCGGAGGAAAGAGCCTATGACTATGTGGCCGGCTACATGGTGATGAATGATGTCACCGCCCGGGACCTGCAGCAGGGGGACAAGCAGTGGTTCCGCGGCAAGAGTTGTGACACGTTCGCCCCGGCAGGTCCCTGGATCGTGACCAAGGACGAAGTGTCGGACCCGCACCAACTCGCCATCAAGTTGACGCTCAACGGCGAAGTCATGCAAGACTCGAACACCTCGAACCTGATCTTCAAGGTCCCGTTTCTGGTCAGCTACCTCTCGCAGTCCTTGACATGGGAAGTGGGGGACATCATCTCCACCGGCACGCCGCCGGGCGTTGGAGTGTTTCGCAAGCCGCCGGTGTTTTTGAAGGCAGGCGATACCGTCAGCGCCACGGTCGAGCGTCTTGGAACTTTAACCAACCCCGTGGTGGATCCGGAATAAGTCGAACGGGCGGCCTGTAGCGCCGGCCTATGACCGGCGTATTTTGCCACGGCGTGATCGTAGGGGCGACCCTCGTGGTCGCCAGTTCGGGCGGGTACCAGGGCCGCCCCTAGCTCGAATCCACCGCTTAGAGGGGCGCTACGGCGACCCTACCCTTTGGGCGGAGCGAACTGAACCTTGGGCACTTGGCGGGCTTGTTCGTTTGCCTTGAAATAAGCGTCATTGCGCCGGAAGCCGGCCCAGCCCGCGAAAATGTTATTGGGAAACAAGCCGAGGTAGGTGTTGTAGTCCTGCAAGGCCAGATTGTAACGGCGGCGCTCCACGGCAATGCGGTTTTCCGTTCCGGCCAGCTCATCCTGCAACTGCAGGAAGTTTTCATTGGATTTCAACTGGGGGTAGTTTTCAACGATCGCCAGCAGCCGTCCCAGTGCGCCATCGAGCTGATTGTTGGCGGCGATGCGGCCTGCGGGGGTATGGGCGCCGAGCAGCGCGGCGCGGGCATTGGCGATGTTTGTAAAGACGGTCACTTCCTGTGCGGCGTAACCCTTCACGGTTTCAACCAGGTTGGGAATGAGGTCGGCGCGGCGTTGAAGCACCACATCCACCTGCGACCACGTCTGATTCACGGCCTCACGCTTGCGGACCATGTTATTACGGGCGCTGACGTACATGCCGCCAAAGATAATCGCCAGCAGGATGATGGCACCCACAACGATCAACAGCTTCTTCATGTTTGTTTCCTCCCGAAGGATCGTCCATTCTGATACGCAAACGGCAGGCGGAACGTAGGGCCGCCGCTTTCATCGGCTCCCCAAACCTGCCGTGCGGCGCTTTACTGGAACCTGCGGTCAATCTCCTCTGCTACCTTGGTGGCGGCCTGGAGATAATTCGCAAAAACCGATTCAATTCCTATTTCGCGTCCCCGCAGCTTGCCCTCGCGGACGCTGAGAATGGTCAGGAAGGCGCCCGGATCAAATCCGAGCAGGGAAGCGAGCTGGTTGGTGGCCTCCATCCGCGACCCCGCTGGTTTCTCCCCCAGCGCAATCAGCGCGTGGCGGAAGAGCGTAGCAAAGGTGGAGACCGATCCGGTCATCAGTTTCAGAATCCACTTCGCATCGCCGGCCGCGCTCACATAGGACTCCCGCAGGCGAATCAGATTCTGCCGCAGCTCGCGCTCCACCTGATGGCGGTGCAGAGTCAAGGGGACCGTGAGCGACGGAAAAGGGTCCGCGCCGAAAAGCAGGCGATGGCTCGCCTGAATGTCGAGCAGCTCAATGGCGAACACGTCCGCCGAATGCCGAAGTTCCTCCAAGGTGAACAGGAGCGCCGCCGGGTGGCCTTTCTTCGTCCACCAGCGGGTCGGCGGCGACAGCCGGGCGAGATCGGCGGCTTCCAACCGCGCCAGCAAGCAAAGTATGTTCAGGTCCGAGTGCCGGGGGTGAAATTCGCCCGCCGCAGCCGAGCCATAAAGAACTACGGAACTCAGATTGGAGCCGGCTGAAGACTTGAGCCGCTCCACGAGTTCAGCCATATCTTTTTCCGCGGTCTCCACTGGCATGATGTTGTGCCTCTGTCGATAGTGCCGATGTTGAAAGTCAGAATCCGTTGGGCTGCTTTCCGGCGCGGGTCGAGCCGTTCCATTAACAGGTCGCTGAAAGAGGCAGTGGAGCCTGTCATTCCGAGCGAAGACCTCATGGGCCTTCGGCTCGTGGAGTCTGCGCTCAGCATGACAAGACCAGCTCCTTCAGCAGCGTGTTCAATGCTGGGAACGCAGTTTGTTCCCGCCCAGCCGGGGTCGGCGCAAGGACGGCTCACCAGCTTCCGCTCGCTCCTCCGCCCCCGGACATGCCACCTCCAAAACCGCCGAAGCCGCCTCCTCCACCTCCGCCACCGAGGCCCCCAAACCCACCGCCGCCCCACCCGCCGATCCACGGACCGCCGCCCCACCCACCCCGACGCCGGCCTCCGCCGAAAAACAGCGGTCCGAAGAGGCCGAAGCCACCGAAGCCGAGCATGGCAAGGATGAAGATGATGGGGATCGGATTAAGCTGTTGACCCTGCCGCTGTAGTCGGCGGGTCGGAAGCCCCGGTGCCGAGGCAAGCGTTACATGGCTGGCTGCGGCGATCACCTGAGCGATTTCCGCGGTGATGTAAACCAGTGCGCCCGAGTAGTCGCCGCGCCGGAGATCCGGGACGATGGCCCGGCCGAAATCACCCACTTTCCCATCCGGTAAAATCGGCTCCAAACCGTACCCCACTTCCACGCGGTACTTGTGGTCGGAGGGCGAGACTAGAATCAGCACGCCGCGGTCCGTCTTTTTGCCGCCGATGCCCCACCGGGTAAACAAGTTGTTCGCGTAATCGTCGATGGTGTCGCCGTCAAGCGAACGCACCGTCACCACAGCGATTTGGGCGTGAGCCCTTTGGTCAACTTCCGTGCACAGAGCCCCAAGCTGGGCGCGCGCCGTCGCGCTGATCACCCCGGCGAAGTCATTGACGTAACCGGTGGGCTTGAGACCGGAGATTTTCTGGGCTCGCGCCGCCGCCGCGAAAACCATCGCCCACGCCACAGCGCACAGAAGCACCAAGGCGGCGGGCGAGGGTCGCGTCCGGCGACTTGTTGCGGAACTCCGCCTCAGCTTTTTGATGGGAGAAGTCATGCGCCCCAAAGGTAGCGGATAAGGCCGTGAAAGACATTATACACGTTCAAGTCGTGGCTTTTCACCGCGATCGTTCCCGGCGCTGGCAGCGAGAGCGAGCGTTTTTCTCGCCGTGGGCTTTTCTCCTGGGAAATGCAGAGCCCACGACGAAATAGAACACAAATTCGTCGTGGCTACCACGTCCAATAGGAAGGCGCGATGCAAGGTTACAACTTCGCACTAGCGGCGCTCTACGAGCGGCGAAAAAACGGCGATCGCAGATCGCCGCTACAACATTTCGTGCCACTATAATTAGCAATCTTCATTAATGCATGGAGACCGGTCCCACCCGCGGCCGGGTCTTTTTCATGAGGAACATGAGTGGCGCCATGCCCACACAGACGAGACTGAGCAGCCAAAAGACATCGAGGTAGGAGAGCATGGCAGCCTGGCGGACGATTTCTCCGTACACCAGGGCGCGGGCCTTGTTCAGGGCATCTGTGGCGTCAACTCCTGCTGATTGCAGCAGCCGGCTGGCATGGGCAAGAGCCTGCTGATAGGCCGGGTTGTAGGGGTTAGCCTGCCGCACCAGGACGGCCTGATGATATTGCGCGCGCCGCGCCTGAATCGTCGTGACCAAGGAAATGCCCACACTTCCGCCGACGTTCCGGGCGACATTGATGAGT
>JBOGKI010000317.1:0-5944 GCA_050745605.1 Terriglobia bacterium
CCGCTTTACCATCGTCACTTCGAACCGGGCCAGTTGCAGTTTATCGCCAGCAGCACTTCCCGGCGCGCACCCATCTTTTCCAACCCCGCCTGCTGCCAGTTTTTTGTCCAAGCCCTTCGCGCCGCTCGCTCCAAGTTCCACTTCCGCCTGATCGGTTGGGTACTGATGCCGGAGCATTTCCACGTCCTGCTGCAGCCGGCTTCTTCCCAGTCAACATCGGATATCGTCAAGGACGTGAAGCAACGCAGCGCGTTTACTGTCCTGAAGGCGTTACGTGCCCGGCGCTCTGTGCCTTGTGTGCGGCGCGCCAAAACGCCACAGTTTGAGTAGCATCTTGCCGGCCTGACCGTGATTGCTGGCGTCAACTCACAGAAAATACGCCCCTCAAAAATTCTGTCTCATGCGTCTCACCCGTCTCACCTGTCTCAAGGCAATCTGCTAGGCTTGGATCGGTGCCCGGTGTGATCCTGAACCGATTAATGAGAGGTTTCAGCCGCCGGATTTCAACCATCAGCCGGAAGCGCGCGGCTGTCCCCGGCAGGTCGGGACGGCTGGGATTCGGGGCAGGATCAGGAGGTAAGATGTCCCCTCGATGGATCCACAACTTAACTTCGGACAGTGACTCACGGCCCAGGTGTTTTTCCACGGAGGACACGGCTCAGAATCCGATCAGAATCCGATTCACCAACCCCTCCGGGCTATCGAAAAACCCAAGGAACTGCGGCGTCCAGCCGAGCCATTTCCGTATACAAGGACTATTTTGTCTATATTGTCTACGGAGCGGTTTTGGGCGCGAACTGCACCAATAATGGTGCAAGAAATCGCGATGCCAAAAAGGATTGTTTAGGCAAACGCATAAGTTACTGATAATAAACAGAAATAACAGGAAAAATCAATCCAAACCCAAGAAGCAAAGCCACTGATAAGCCAACAATGCTTTTATTATCATTAAGTTGTGGCTATTTTGCACGCGAAGTCAGGCAAGATATTAAATACAAACGGCTTATGAGCATATTTGGCTTTGCTCCCGGCATTGATGGGTTTGCTTTGGGTGCGACGCAATCAAAATACCAAACAAGGTAGTACCCGGCAAAGCTTGTGAAACCCCAAAACTGCGAGCTGCCAGACGGTGCCTGGTGGTTTGCCCGTACCCGGACGTCGATGACACCGCCGATCCGACGACCAGGCTTTGCGCTGGGGGACGCCATGCCGTGGCGACCGCTCAACTTCGCGGCTCCGCAGCAAAAACCTGTAGTAAGATGGCCGTGTGACAGCATGACTGAGGAGGCGACTCATGGATCTTCGAGGAAAAAGAGTGGCGGTTCTGGTGGCCGAGCAATATCAGGAGCTTGAGGTGTGGTACCCGCTGCTGCGATTTCGGGAAGACGGAGCGCAAACGGAGGCGGTGGGCGCCGAGGCCGGAAAAACCTACTGCAGCAAGAAGGGCTATCCGGTGATTGCGGACGAATCGCTTGCCGATGTCAATGCCTCGCGCTACGATGCGGTGGTGATTCCGGGCGGCTGGGCGCCGGATGCGTTGCGTCAGGACGAGCGGGTTCTTAAGCTGGTCCGTGACATGGATGCTGCCGGCAAAGTGGTGGCTTCCATCTGCCACGGCGGCTGGGTGCTGGCTTCAGCCGAAATCATCGAGGGAAGAAGAGCCACGGGATTCAAGGCCATCAAGGACGATCTGATTCACGCCGGCGCGAAATACGCGGACGAAGAAGTGGTTGTGGACGGAAACCTGATCACCTCTCGCGTCCCAACCGATCTTCCGGCCTTTTGCCGGGAAATCGCCAAAGCCGTGGCGGCGCAACCGATGGCTCGCAAGGCCGGAAAAGCGTAGGCCGGGGCTTGACGGGACATCTCGATTTTTGCGCTCCAACCAGACTGTTCACTGTACACTGACATTCGCGAAGGAGATCCTATGGCGCCTCGGGTGTTTCGAAACATCATGCTGCTTGCGATGCTGGCTCTGGCACTGACGCTAGCCGTGCCGCAATTGCAAGCGCAATCCCCCAAGAAGCAATTGCTCTACTTCACGTTGTCCGCCGGATTCAAGCATGAAAGTGTTCCGCACTCCCAACAAGTTGTAAAGCAGATTGGCGACCAGTCCGGCCTGTTTGAGACCACAGTGAGCCAGGACGTCTCCGTGTTTACACCCGAAAACCTGAAGAAGTATGCGGCCGTCATGTTCTACACCACGGGCGAGCTACCCATGAGCAACGCCCAGAAAAAGGCATTCATTGATTTCGTGAAGTCGGGCCATGGGTTCATCGGCGTTCACAGCGCTACCGATACTTTCTACATGTGGCCCGAATATCTGCAACTGATCGGCGGCTATTTCAGCGATCATCCGTGGCATCAGCAGGTGACCGTGGACGTCGCCGACCCCTCAAGCCCGCTTGTGAAGTTCCTCGGCAAATCTTTCCAGGTTAACGACGAAATTTACCAGATCAGTGACTTCCAGTATCAGACTTCTCACGTGCTGCTGCGCCTCGATCCTGCCTCCGTAGACCTGAAAAGGCAAGGCGTCCACCGGCGATTCTACGGCTGGCCGCTCGCCTGGACCCGCCACGACGGCAAGGGCCGCGTGTTCTACACGGCACTCGGCCACGAGGATGCCGTCTGGGATAGCTCCTGGTACCAGAAGCTCCTGCTGAATGGCATCCGATGGGCCACGGGAAGTTCTGACTAAGTCCGCGCGATCGCGGCTGCTGCCACTGTGCTTCTGAATCGAGAGTCCCGGTCGTCAGCGTACGACCGGAGCCGCGGCGTGCTTGCTTTCTGACCAAACCGCCTTACCCCCCACCAACGCGAGCAAAACCACCCACCTTAAGCCAGCGGGTTCAAAAGCCGAGGATTGCCGCCTCAGCCCGAGGACAGGTTCAGAATGCGCACGATCCGCATTCATGATTCTTCCGGCATCTGCCGATAGGAGTTGTAAGCAGAGAATCGCTAACGTGACCTGTGAGAATTCACAGAGGTCACGCTGGACTTGGTGGCCGGCCGTTTGGCTTGGAGACCGGATTTACAAGCCCATGCTTGGGGGAACTGGCGGCTCTCGCGACGCAATCCAACTTGGCGGGATACGGGGCCATCACCATGGAATCGAACTGTTGGAAGACGCTACCTCAGGGTATTGCAGCCGCTCTTCTGATCCTCATAGCCGGCTACCAACTTAACGCCGCACCCAAGCCCAAACCGGCCGCAAAAGAGGATGTCAACAAGAAAGCTCCGGTCTTAACGGCCTCCTCAGCAGTCCCGCAATTCCCCGTGCCGGCCATCTCCGGCTGCCCGGATAACGCTTCCTGTTCAAACGCTGCTGTTCTCGAAAAGCAAATGGTTGAGCTGGTGAATGCGGATCGCCTTGATCCCGCAAACCAGGCAGAGACCGCCGGACGCGAAATGCCGCTGCGGTGGGATTCCCGGCTGGCTCAAGCGGCGCGAGTGCATTCGGAGATCATGGCCTCTCGCCACGCGCTGAGCCACAACGATCCCAATGGAGATTCGCCGGTGGAGCGGGTTTACAGGGCAGGCGTTCAGTGGGTGGCCATGGGGGAGAATATCGCCGCCAACTTCACCGTGGCGGCCGCCGAAGCAGCCCTGATGAACGAGCCCCGATTCCAACCCAATCATCGCGGCAACATTCTAAGCAAGAAATATAACGCCATGGGCATCGGCATCGTCCACGGCGCAGACGGCCGTGTTTACATCACTCAGGATTTTGCTGAAGAACCGTAACGTGGCCCGGCGCCCCGCTCGCACCGAAAAACGCGGCGCGGATGCCGGCGCAACGATCTTGAGTCGAGGATACCAGGATGGCGTTGTGCCAACCGCGACGGCGGCCCTAACGAAACGATTTTTCCGGCGTCGTCTCGTAAACTCCCGGGCTTGCCAGCGCCGCCTTAGCTCGGGGCGCTTCTCCAGCGCCGGAATTCCTCCGCAAGCGGTTCTGATTCGCCGCGCCCACAAAGGCTTTGAAAAGGGGATGCGGATCGAGTGGCCGCGACTTGAACTCCGGGTGAAACTGGCAACCCAAAAACCACGGGTGGTCCCGGACCTCCACAATCTCCACGTAAGTCCCGTCCGGCGTGATTCCGGTGATATCCATGCCCTGGGCCTCCAGCATCTCCTCGTATTCGCGGTTGAACTCATAGCGGTGGCGGTGCCGCTCCGAAATTTCGGTGCTGCCGTAAGCCTGAAGCGCGAAGGAGCCGGCCTTCAGCTTGGCCACCCAGGCACCCAGCCGCATGGTGCCGCCCAGTTCGTCCACGCCTCGAAGCTCGCGCAGTTTGTAAATCACCCGGTGGCCCGTGGCCGGATCAAACTCCGAACTGTCCGCGTCGCGAAGGCCGCAGACGTTACGGGCGAATTCAATCACGGCGCATTGCATGCCCAGGCAAATCCCGAAATAGGGCACTTTGCGAGTGCGTGCGTACTCAATGGCGCGGAGCATGCCGGGAATACCACGCTTGCCGAATCCGCCGGGTACCAGGATTGCATCCAGGTCCCGTAATTGTTCCTCCCAATTGCCGCCTTCCAATCCCTCGGCCTCCACCCACGCCAAGTTCACCTTCAATCGGTGCGCCGCGCCACCGTGCACCAGCGCCTCATTCAAGCTCTTGTAGGAGTCCTGATATTCAACGTATTTCCCAACCATGCCGATGGTCACTTCACCATTAGGGTGGTTCAACCGTTCAACCAGGTCTTCCCAAGACCTCATGTCGCGCTCGCCGGTCTCGAGGTTCAGCCGCGCGATGATCTGCGTATCCAGACCTTCGTTGGCCAGAGCCAGCGGGACTTCGTAGATGTTACCGACGTCCTTGGCGGTGATAACGGCCTCCTCCGGAACGCTGCAGAAGAGCGCGATTTTGGACTTCAGGTCCGGCGAAAGGTACCGCTCAGTGCGGCACAACAGGATGTCCGGCTGGATACCGATCTCACGGAGGTCCTTGACGGAATGCTGCGTGGGCTTGGTCTTCAGCTCGCCGGAGGCCTGGATGAAAGGGACCAGAGTGACGTGGACGAACACCACATTGTCGCGGCCCTGCTCCTGGCGCATCTGGCGGATGGCCTCGAGAAACGGCAGGGATTCGATGTCGCCAACGGTGCCGCCCACTTCCGCAATCACCACCTCCACCCCTTCGGAAATCTTCTGGACGGCAGATTTGATTTCATTGGTGACATGCGGAATCACCTGCACGGTCTTGCCCAGGTAATCGCCGCGCCGCTCCTTGGTGATGATCCGTTCGTAAATCCGGCCAGCCGTACAGTTGTTGTCGCGCGTCATGCGCACGTGCGTGAAACGCTCGTAGTGTCCCAGGTCCAGGTCGGTCTCCGCGCCGTCGTCGGTGACGAAGACCTCGCCGTGTTGGAAGGGACTCATGGTGCCGGGATCAACATTGAGGTAGGGATCAAACTTCAGGAGTGTCACCTTCTGCCCGCGCGCCTCGAGCAGACACCCGATGGACGCCGAAGCTAGCCCTTTGCCGAGAGAGCTCACAACTCCACCCGTAACAAAAACATACTTTGCCGCCATGTTTGCCCCTTCTATAAGATTTTAGGATGAGCCGGTCTATAAGCCAAAGGACGAGAACGAGCCCTACGAGCCTGCAAATTCCAGCGCCATAGAAACCGCTCGCGGCAACATTGTACCGAGGTGTAGAGCAAACGGAAGGTGTCGGTACGAACCATTATCCGGCCCGGAACATCGCTTGTCAACGGAGAATTTCAATCTTGAGGATGAACCGAAAAGACACGCCAATGGTTACCCCGTGGGCGTCGAACCCAAACCGCCGCTTCTGGCGGAGGTGTTGATTCCAGACGAAGCGAGGCGTTTCCATCGTCTTTCCAAAAAAAGATGGCAACTCGGCCTTAATTCCGAATAAAATGCAGCGAATTTTTCCTTAACCTCACATCAAGTGAGGGCAAACGGCAATGG
>JBOGKI010000318.1:0-5940 GCA_050745605.1 Terriglobia bacterium
GCAGAGTTCTTTTCGATTCTTCAGGGAATTTGCCGGCGTTACGGAATTCTGTTCATCGCCGATGAAGTGCAGTGCGGTTTCGGCCGCGCCGGCTCGCTTTTCGCCTGCGAGCGGTTGGGCATCGTTCCCGACCTTATCGCCCTGGCGAAGTCGTTGGGCGGTGGATTGCCGCTGGCGGCCGTGACGGGCCGGGCAGAGATCATGGACACGCCGGAAGTGGGCGCCTTGGGTGGAACGTTCGGAGGCAATCCACTGTCTTGTGAGGCCGCGCTGGCGGTGATCGAGGCATTGGAGGGCCGGGGCGGCGACGGTCAAGGCCGCGATAACCACGGCGAGGCCGCAGACCACGATCTCGCCGCCCGGGCCGATCGGCTGGGCGAGCGCTTCGCCGCGCGGGCGCGAGAGTGGCAGAAACGATGGCCGCTGATTGGCGATGTGCGGGGCATCGGCGCTATGCGGGCGATTGAGTTCGTCCGCTCACGGGAAAGGCGCGAGCCTGCCGCCGAGGAAACCAAGAAAATCGTACAAATCTGTTGCCAGCGCGGTCTGATCGTACTCTCCGCCGGGACATACGATAATGTGATTCGGCTGCTCGTACCGCTGGCGATTAAGGACGAACAATTCGACGAAGGGCTCGGCGTATTGGAATCCGCCATCGCCTCGGTTTGTGAAGCTCCAGCCGTGAAACGAGGCGCGTAGCGCGTGCCTGTGTTGCAAGGCCGCGGTTCTTTCCTCAGCCCCCGACCGGGTAACACGCACAGTTGCAACTCTGCGCCAGCCTCCCAACGCCAGAAGATGGCGCTCCCTACGATTCACAACCGCCGCCACGTCGTGTCCACGCGGACGGGAACGTCGTTTTTGATCGGCATGTCCAGGAGCGAAGGAGCGGGAATCTTGAAATCAGAGATCTTCAGTGGAATGGTTCCTGTTACTTCGGTTTCGTTTCCCTTGATCACCCGTTGGAATGGAACCTGCTTATACTGGGCGGTCTGACCGTCAAACTGAATCTCCAGGTCGGCATGGATCGCTGCTGAAGAGAGCGCCGCATCGGGCAGTTGGAAGCGCACGATGATCATGGGAAACTGCGCCCCGCGCACCACTTCCAGCATGTGAAGATCGCGGTTGCTGTTCCCCGAATCAAACGACTTGACCGGTACTGCGACCAGGAAATTGCATTGTCCGGAGTGGCAGATCCCCTTTCCCCGTGCCGCATGGCTGACGCCATCGGCCGAATGCAGCGGGTGCGAGATGTGATACGTGAGTGTGGATTGCGCAAGAACCCATTGGCTGTCCGCGCGGAGAAGCTGAGGAAGAGCGAAGAGCAAAAAGACCGTCAGTACTTTCTTATTCATCACGCCTCGTCAGAATTCATTTGAGGGTTACGGATAAAATCGCCACTCCATAAGCCGCGACCGTCGTATAGGCCGCCCACGCATGGTACTTGGCGATCCCGTGCACCTTTTCCCCGTTGCTGAGCTGACTGAAAGCAATCTCGCCCAGAATTGGGGTCAGGATCATGCCCGGGCCATGAATCCAGGCCAAGGCTTTGTGCAGGCGAATCAGGCCGTAGGACTTGGTTCCCGGAATCTTGGGCGCGCGGATGGCATAGTAGGCGGAAGTGAAATACAGGCCTGTCGTCAAAATACCCAGTCCGGCATGTAGATCGCGGCCGGTCGGGCTGCCGGGAAGACCGTGATGGCCTTTGGCGCCGGGGCCGGTGAAGAGCGTCGCGACCAGCGGGATGGTGGTCAACAAACCGAGCTTCTGATGAATCTGCAGCATGTGCGACCGTTTATTGAGCAGCGCCTGCTCCTTGGCACTTCCCTGGACCGCACTCGGCGGGAAGCCGAGGCCTTCGAGCGAAGGCTCGTTGCTGGAGGAGGGATTGGTCTGTTGCTGGCCATTTGCCCCCGCCTGACCCAAAGAGAAGGCCATATCCTGCTCAAAAAGCGCCCGCAGGTTCCGGACGGAAGAAGCGGCGGCGCCGTTTGAAAACGCGACCGCCGCTGGCTCCTGGGCGTTGGCCTCGGCCGGATTCGCAGGCAGTCCCAACTCCCGCCGCCAGAGCGCCGCCAGTTTCCCGTAGGAAGCCCTGGCCGCAGTGTTTGGAAACGCCGGGGTGGTCGCGTTATTGGTTTGCGCGAAAGACGAGACCGAGGACAGCAAAAGACAGGAACAAATTAACGCGATAATTCGTGGGCGAATCGCATTCATGTTCTTTTCACCAACTACACATGAGAGCGGCACGGCTGTGAACAGTCCAAGCCAAACCGGGGAACAAGCCGCCTTGAGTTAGGATTCTGTTTCGATCCTTCCCTTAGACGCCGGTCGCATGTGGCGGGTTGCTTCTTCTAGTTGTGTCTTAAATTTCCCGGACCACCCACGGGGAGTGGACGGGGCGTGTAGCCACCAGCGGGCGCGACGCGTGGTAAAATAATCGCAATGTCTACAAAGACTCTTCTGACGGTTGAACAATTTGAGCGATTGCCCGCACCTGAAGTGGGCAGTTACGAGCTCGACCAAGGAGAGCTCGTCTACGTGTCTCCGAACGACTTGCGGCACAACCGGGTTCGAGACCGGCTCTATATGCCGCTGCGTGAATTCGTCTCCCGGAAAGGGCTGGGCGAGGCCACGGCGGAAACATTGTTCGAGTTTGGGCACGGCACCGTTCGGGCTCCGGACGTCGCCTATATGGCTGCTGACCAAATCCGGCAGATCAGCGCGGATGGCGTGCTCAGGCTCGTTCCCCGGCTGGTGGTCGAGGTCTTGTCGCCCGGCAACACGCCGGAAGAGATGACGCGCAGGATCCAGCTTTACAAAAACGCGGGAGTAGCTGCCATCTGGATTCTTGACCCCGCCGCCCGCAACGCGAGTATTTACAAAGGAAGTTCCGTTCGTACGTTGTCGGGCGATGCTGTCCTTTCGGACCCGGAAATCGTGCCAGGCTTCTCGATCTCTTTGCCCAACCTGTTTGACTAATCGCAAGTGGCGCATATATGCCGCTATCTGGCATGTGTGCGACTTTCCCAACGGCAGAGCGCAGAGCTTTTTCCATCCACCGCAACGAGCCGCAGACTTCCTGGGCAGCGGAAGTTTGCACTACCAGATCAATCATCAAAGAGGGAGGTATTCGACCCAATTAATCCATTCTTCCGGATTGCACGCTCGCGCAATTAGCTCCAGGTCCATCACGCACCGGCCAATGGTGACCTCAAGCTGGGGAACATAGACGATGCCGGCGAACATAGACGATGCCGGCGAACATGATCATCAGGTCGTGGCGCCGGGCAGCCTCCCGAAGGAAGCCGCTATCCTGGGTGACCAGCACTCTCCCCAAAATCTGTGGCGCGGTCGAGGAGTTCTGGGTCCTTTAACTGCCCCGCCTTGTCTTCCTGCGCGGTCAGAACATCCACCCCACGCAAGCGCAACTCTGCGGTAATAGCGAAGGGGACGTGAACGTCCATATAGAGGCGGAGGCTCACTATTTTTTCTTCAGGGCGAGGAGCTTCTGACGAAGGGCGGGGTTGGACCAATTCGGTCTTAAGGCGTCCGCCTCTTGGCAACCCTTCTCAATTTCATCGTCCAGTTTTTCTTTGTTCTTGTAGTAATAGGCTAGTGCGGAATGAATTTGCGCAAGCGAGAGGTGTGGGTGCTGGAAATGCATTTCTTCCGGGCTCCACCCGCAGGCTATCTTGTCGACAACGACTTCGGCAACCTTGGTGTTGGCGCCCACAATCCAGGCCACCCCTTGGTCATCTACTTCAATCTGGGAAGCGACAGGGGTTAGCATCAAGACCAGCCTTTCCTCACCTCAAATTAGCACACATACTCGCCTTTGAGCTTCGCAATTGCGGGTAGGCGACGCACGCACCGCCACTTCGCATGTGTGTGATCTTCCCGACGTCAGAGAGCAGAGTCTGGTTTTCCAGAAGCTCTATGTGGCTACCCCTCATTCCCAGCGCTCAGATTTCATCGCCTGGGCGGGGCGGCTTTCCACCACGCCGCTTCATGATTTTGTCAAAAGCTTTGAAATCGGCCCGCGCTCTCCGATCCGCGAAGAACCGGGCGGTCTCGAGGGCCGACACCTTCTCCGCCACCGCCGTCGCTACGAACTGGTTGATGCTGGTTCCATCCTGCCTGCTCAACCGCTCAACCGCTTGTTTGAGCGATCGCGGCAAGCGCAGAGGATAAGTTCGGGTCTCCGTCATCGTTTGATCCTCCTCATGGCTTCGCGCGGAAGCAGGACTTCTATCCCAAACTGTGAGGGCGCCATCCCGAAATCCCGCAAGTTGAACGTGACCAGGGCGTCCGCATGGCCGTTGACAGCCGCTTCCAACACCATTTCATCGCCCGCATCGCGGAGCTGGGGCCGCCACAGAAAATGTGAATCCACCGGCTCGGCTAGAGCGACGACGGCAGTCAGAAAAACATCGACCTCCCGGTCTGACAGCCCAGACGCCAGCCGGTGCTCCGCCTTACCGCAGACCGCTTCGTATTCCAGTGCCAGAGCCACACTTGCCAGGAGCGTCGTCTGGCCCTGGCGCGCCGCCCGCAGAATGGCAGCCGACGCTCCACTCGGACTGCGCATCGCCGCCACGACAACATCCGTGTCCAGGACCAGCTTCACATCAGGGATGATATCACATCTTCCGCGATATTGCAGCACGGCGAGAAGACAAGTTGCCGGGCCGGCAGCGCGCGGTCGGCGCGCCGTGCCGACCGCCCAAAACTAGAACTTGCGCGACCACTCCTTGGGCCAGCGCTCAACGACGACTTTCTTGTCCGTGTAAAACTCGATGGCATCGCGGCCTTGCGCGTGGAGGTCGCCGAAGAAGCTTCCTTTCCAGCCTGTAAACGGGAAATAGGCCATGGGGGCCGCCACTCCCAGGTTAATCCCGATGTTCCCCACCTGCGCTTCGTACCGGAATTTGCGTGCGGCCGCGCCGCTCTGGGTAAATAAGCAGGCCATATTGCCATACGACTGCTTATTCACAACCTCGATGGCTTCGTCAATGGTTTCAACGTGGATCAGGCTCAAGACCGGCCCGAAAATTTCGGTCTTCACGGTTGTCCCATCCAGCGGGACATTTTCCAAGATGGTCGGACGAATAAAATTTCCCTTCTCGTAATTCTTGATCCGGGCATTGCGACCGTCTACCAGCAACTTGCCGCCCTCTTTGACGCCTGCCTCAATCAATCCTTCGATTCGAGCCTTACTCTCGGGACTGATCACCGGGCCGGTCTGCACGCCCTGGTCCAGGCCGTAGCCCACCACGCGCGATGCCGCCACCTCCGCCAAGGCGTCGGTGAAGGGCCTGCGGGCGTCTCCGACGGTGAAAACCAAAGAGGCCGCCAGGCACCGTTGGCCGGCGCAGCCGAAGGCAGAGTCGCTGAGTACCTGCTTGGTCATTTCTACGTCGGCATCCGGCAGGATGATGATGGGATTCTTGGCTCCGCCCTGGCACTGGGCGCGTTTGCCGCTGGCCGCCGCCCGGCTGTAAATGTATTGCGCGACCGGCGATGAGCCGACAAAGCTGATGGCGCGAATGGTTGGATGGTCGAGCAAGGCATCGACCGCACTTTTGCTGCCATGAACCAGGTTAACTACACCCGCCGGTAAGCCGGTCTTCTCGATCAGCTCGAAGAGCTTCCACGCGGTCATGGGAACTCTTTCCGAAGGTTTGAGGATGAAGGTATTCCCGCAGGCAATGGCGTAAGGCAGGAACCACAGCGGGATCATGCCCGGAAAATTGAAGGGGGTGATGGCCCCCACCACGCCAAGCGGCTGGCGGATCATGGTCTCGTCGATGCCGCGCGCAATGTCCTCGCTGTTAACGCCCTGCATCATGAGCGGAATCCCGCAGGCGGTCTCGATATTTTCGATGCCACGGCGCAGCTCGCCCACCGATTCAGCATGAGTCTTGCCGGCCTCGTTGGTGA
>JBOGKI010000319.1:0-5937 GCA_050745605.1 Terriglobia bacterium
GTGCAGACGGAACCCGGAGTGAAGCTCCGGGACGTTCTGCGGGTGGTCGACCCCGAACCTGTCCTCTCACCGGAGCTTCTGACACTGGGGCTTTGGATTGCTGACTATTACCTGGCCCCGCCCGGCGAAGTGTTCCGCGCTATGCTGCCCTTGCAGTCGGAGACTCGCAAGGTTCGCTTGCTGGAGTTCACCGAGGCCGGACGGAAACATCTCGAGGAGGTCAGCGCGAACTTGCTAAGTGAAGTCCGGGAAAGTGCGGAAACCCGAGTGTTGGGTTATCTCGTGCAACATCCGGGAATTGGGTTCGAGACGGTGCGGGCCAAGTTCAAGAACGAAGCCTCCGACCCTCTCTCCCGGGTTTTAGATGAAGGGTGGGCTGAGCTAAGGCAAGCCGAGCGCGGAAGGAAGAGAGTCCTGTCCGCGACCTTGGCGGCAGTGAACCAGGGAAACGATGAAGACCGGCCTCGCCGAAAGCTTTCTCCTGTTGCGCTGCGAATTATTGAGGCCCTTGAGCATCAGGGTCCATTTGAGGATCATCGAGAGCTATTGAAAAGATCGAGGGCCGCTCCGGCGACCCTCAACCGGCTGGTGAAGGCAGGCGTGGTCGAGCTCCGCCCCTCGGAGGAATTCTCGCGGCGCCGTAGTTTGTCGAGCGCCGCCGTTGATTCGGCTTCTGCTCGCTGCGTGCAGGATTTTGCTTCAGCCTCCATGCCGGACCTTACGCCGGCGCAATCCCAGGCCGTTGATGAACTCAGCGGCTTGCTGGACCGCAACGAATTCGCTGTCGCCCTCCTGCACGGAGTCACAGGCAGCGGCAAGACGGAAGTCTACATGCGGTTCATCGCCCGCTGCCTGGAGCAAGGCCGCAGCGCCTTGATGCTGGTTCCGGAAATCGCCCTCACGCCGCTGGTCCAAGGCCAATTTCAGGCGCGATTTCCGGGAACTGTCGCCATCCTGCATAGCGGCCTCACGGCCCTTGAAAGAGATGAAGAGTGGCGGCGTGCGCGGCGCGGCGAGGCCAGGGTGATTCTGGGGACGCGGTCAGCCTTGTTTGCTCCCCTGTCAGATTTGGGCGCCATCATCGTTGACGAGGAGCACGACTCAAGCTACAAGCAGCAGGAAACTCCGCGTTATCAGGGACGGGATGCCGCCGTGGTGCGCGGACGGTTGGCCAAGGCGTTGGTGGTGCTGGGTTCGGCGACGCCTTCGCTCGAATCTTACTGGAACGCCCAGCAGGGCAAGTACAAGCTGCTGACCCTCGCGGAGCGTGTCTCCGGCAGGCCCATGGCTTCGGTTGAAATCGTGGACATGCGGCAGGAGTTCCGCGAAACGCATTCCCAATTCCCCTTCTCCCGCCGCTTGCGCGAAGAAATCGAAGCTCAGATGCGATCCGGCGCGCAAACGATGATCCTGCTCAACCGGCGCGGCTATTCGTGGTTTCTGCTCTGCCGAAGCTGCGGCCAGAGCATCCGTTGCCAGAACTGCTCCATTTCCCTCACCTATCACCGGCGCGAGCGCCGCCTGATCTGCCACTATTGCGGATATTCGACGGAAGTGCCTAAACATTGCCCGGCGTGCCAAAGCGAGTACCTCCACTATGTCGGTGAGGGAACCGAGAAGATTGAGGACCGCCTGCGCGAGACCTTTCCGCGCGCTCGAGTGGGGCGCCTGGACCGCGATATCTCGAGCCGTCCCGGCCAATACCTGCGGCTGCTATCCGATTTCCGCCGCGGCAAGATTGACATCCTGGTGGGCACGCAGATGATCGCCAAAGGGCATGATTTTCCGGCCGTGACTCTGGTCGGCGTGGTCTCGGCCGACATGGGACTTTCCTTGCCGGATTTCCGCGCCGCCGAGCGCACCTTCCAGCTTCTGACTCAGGCGGCAGGACGCGCCGGGCGCGGCGATGCGCCGGGCCGCGTGTTGGTCCAAACCTTCTTCCCGGAGCACTATGCTATTCGGCTTGCGGCGGATCAGAACTACGCCGGATTTTTCAGCAAGGAAATGAAGTTCCGGCGCCTGATGCATTACCCTCCCATCACCGCCCTGGCCAATGTCATCGCTCAGGACGAAAAGTTGGAAAAAGCCGCGGCGATTGCGTCCGAAATGGCGAATTTCCTCAAGCGCGAGACGGAAGGCTCGCACGTCTTCAAGGTCCTGGGCCCGAATCCCGCTCCCCTGGCGCGAATCGAAGGACGCTACCGCATCCAGTTTCTTATCAAGTCCAGCTCGCGTACACAGTTAAACGCGCTGCTCCGCCGCCTGGCGGACGGTTGCGAAGGAAGCGCAATTCCACCTCGCGCCTGCGTGATGGATATGGACCCGTTCAACATGATGTAGTGTGGTGTCTCAGAAATGACGGGACGATGCGAAGCGGTGGTAGCCACGGCGAATTTGTCTTTCAATTCGTCGTCGGCTGCGCATTGCAAGACCGTGATTTCTTGCTTTTTTAGCAAGATTTCAGTCGCATGTCATCCTGAGCGAAGCTGAAGGATCGGTATTTCTCAACAGGCGCTCCGGCACAAGTAGATGCATCGCGGCGTTTACCTTGAGCGAAGCCGAAGGGCTCAGCATGACAGCGGTTTTGTTTGCGGCCGAAGGCCGCGTTGCGCTTCCCCCAGAAAGCCCCCCGGGAGAAGAACGCTGGCCGTCGGCCCGGCAAGCATCTGAGCGTCAACTCGTGGTAAAATGCGGCCCATTGGAGGAAAACAAATGGCTCACCACTCCAGACGTGACTTTCTGAAGACCGGACTTGCCGCAGCGGCGCTGGCTGGCGCCGGAAGCTTGGGGCTGAAAGCGGCGCGCGAGACCGCGACGGATTGGGTAACGCTCGGTGCATCAGACGTAAAAGTGACGCGGCTCGCCTTTGGCACCGGCACCTTCAGCGGCGAAGTGCAGCGCGACCTGGGACAGGACCAGTTTACGAGGCTGGTCCGCTACGCCTACGACCGCGGTATTCGCTTCTTTGAGACCGCTGAGTCTTATGGCGAGATGCACAGGATGCTCGGTGTGGCGCTGAAAGGCATTCCGCGCGATAGCTATCGGCTGATGTCGAAGGTGACCACAAGTGCAGGCGTCGATCCGCTGCAGAAGATCGACGAATTGCGTAGACTCGCCAACACCGAGTACTTCGACGTGATGCTGCTCCATTGGCAACATTTTGCAACATGGCCCACCGACAGCCTCCGGTGGCAAGAGGGCATTTCGGAAGCCCAGGCGAGACATGTCGTGTTAGCACACGGCGCATCGGTGCACGGCCTCCCGGCGTTGCGGCGGTTTCCAGGGGACAAGTGGCTCCAGGTGGCGATGATCCGCATGAATCATAAAGGCACGAGAATGGACGCGGAGGACTACAACACGGATGGATTGGGAAATGTGCGTGAAGTCGTGGGGTATGTGAAAGAGGTCCACAAAGAGAGAATGGGCGTGATCAGCATGAAACTCGTGGGGGAGGGCACGTTCACGACCCGTGCGGACCGCCAGGCGGCGATGAGGTTCGCATTCAGGCACGCGGGCGTCGATAGCGTGACGGTTGGCTACAAGAATAAGGCAGAGATCGACGAAGCCATTGAGAATGTGAATCTGGCGTTCGCGTAACAGCCGGCCCGCAACTTCCTTCTGGCCTGTGACTGGCGCGACGGAGCGCGATGCTGTTCACCGGATACGGCTGCTGGGCAGAAACGCTTCCGGAAGAACGTCTATTGCACCGCGGCCCAAGCCGCAAAGCACTCCGCGCTTTCGAACGAATAGGGGCGGGCTGGCGCAGACCTTGCCTTTCAGGTTCGCGCCAATTAACCGACAGTAAGCCACCCGCCACCCCCTCCCTCATCACCCGAGCCGATCCATCTCCAAGACGCATATATCGCCCCAGCAGTAGAAGCGCCAGCTTGAACACGGCCAGTCGCCCGGCAAGCAGACCATGCCTCGCTTCACCGGATTGTTATGCCCGCATTCGAGCTTTTCGAGGCGCGTGTAGACGTTGAAAGGGACAAATCCGCTGCCAAACCCGGTAGTGCGCCTGGTCGTGCACCGTCGGAGGGACGTAGCGCAGACCCGTGCCTCTCGGGTCTGCGGCTGTTGTGGGCGAATCGTCGTTGATTCGGAAGCTGTACCCTGTATAAGGCTGCAACCCTCAACCTGTTCCTGGCGGCGGACGGAGAATTAACGGAAGATCGCGTCTCCGCCAGGGTTGAAACCCTGCCCTTCCGATGCGGCCCTCAAGCTGTTGAGAGATCCGGCTCAGACTCACGCGGAGACAGACGTTTCCCGCGCAATAATTGGCGGCCTGTCTCACAGTGATCTGAGAAAAGTGAGGAGGGCTTCCTTCTGCTTGGGCTTCAGACGCTTGAACTTCCTCGTAACCTCTTCGACCTCCCCCTTATGGCGCTCGATGGCATCGGTCAAGGTCAGTGACGTGCCGTCGTGCATCAGCCTTGAATGGGTTCGCACTCCCCAGAGCGGGGCCGTCCGCATCTTGTTCGCCGCACTCTGCAAGTTTTGGTATGAGAAGTTCGCCCAGGGTCGTTTCGTAGCCGCCTTGCCGTAGTGCTCTTCCATAGCGACCGCGATGCCGTCGCCCGTGCCCACATTGTGAAGGAGGAAGTCTCCGAAGGGATAAAACCGCTTGTTCCCGAGCGCATCAGGGACCGTGAAGGCGCCCCCGTTGATTACAGTCCCAGCGGGCGCCGTAACCATCGTGCGCACGTGGCAGGTGTTGCATCCGATCTGGTCGAATAGCCGGGAACCTTCCTGGGCCTCGGGTGTTTGGGCGAGCGCCGCGTCGCGCGCCGGAGCCTTCGTCGCCCGGATGAAACGCGCGAAGTGGTCGATATCTTCAAGGCCGTCCGGTCCGGGCGTATCGTTCGGCTCCGAGACGGTATTGCACAGCAGCGTGATCTCGTCGGGAAGCAGCTTGTTGGTGATGCCCATTTCGTTCAGGTAAGCGTCACCCGCGAACGACAGCAGGCTGGCGTGCTGGTCCTTCCAGCCGAATCGCCCGACGCCCGTCTTGCCGGGCGCCTCGAGGATAGGAACGTAAAGAGCCTGCCCGCAAATGACGCGATGCGTCGAGCGGCATTGATGCTTGGCGATGTCGAGCAGCGTCTGTCCGGCAACCGCTTCCACAAACCCGTCGCCGAAGAGATTCAGTGCAGTGCGGGTGGTTCGGATGTTCTCGGTGTCCGGCACTCTCTCCTGAAGCTGGATGTCAGGGAATGCGCCGCTCGGACAGATCGCTCGATCGTTGACCAGCGTTCGCCCGGTAATGACGGTTTTTCCGCCGTTGATCGGGATGCTGGGATTTTCGAACTGCCCATTCGCGCCGCGGTGCCCGACACGAAGTTCGGCGGCCTGAGCTACGCCCCCGGAGGTTGGATTCTGGTGGCACTCGCGGCAGGACTGAGCGTTGTAAAGCGGGCCCAGCCCGTCGCTGATCTGTTCCACTTCCTCAAATTTGGCCTGGTCGGCGGCATGGGTTGTCTGATCCACCAGCCCGTTCGTCTGGCCGTCAAACGCCGCCGGGGCCTCGGGATTCTGCGAGAACACAGCGAGTATGACGCCGAAACAGAGCACGAGCCCGAGCAGTGCCATCTTTTGCATTCAGAGCCTCCCCCTCGCCAGGGTGTTGGTCGAACTCACATCTTCGTCTACCTACTTCGCCAGCTTACTCTATCACCCATCCCGTCGCTAATTCTCTCGTTTCTCGCGGGCATTACAACAATTCAGAAACGGGGTGGTGGGAAGCGAACAACGAGGTTCTGGACGGCTGGTCGCCGACTGCAAACCTAGGCCTCCAATAATGTGGGAGCCCGCCGTCGGGTAACGGCGGTCGGCAAATGGAGCCAGCCCGCTGGCCTGTTTCACGGGGAGGCATTGATGTGAGTACGGTCGAATGGGACTGCCCCGAGGGAGAAATGAGCTGAAATCGAGGTCGAGAAG
>JBOGKI010000320.1:0-5919 GCA_050745605.1 Terriglobia bacterium
CGACGCGACGGATATGAATAACATTGACAACGCCATCGCGTCCTGCCCAGCAAGCGAAGTGGTGATGCTGGAGACGGGCACCTACACCGTAACCGGAGGCCTGACATTTGGAACGGTGAGCAACGTGACGCTGCGTGGCGCGGGTCCGGACAAGACCAAGTTGAATTTTACGGGTCTCGGCTCGCATGGCGACTGCGGAGCATCGCCCGATGTTTGTTTCTTCGGCAACGCGGGCTGGGCGAATCCGAGCACCGGCAGCTATGCCGGGAGCCATGTGTGGACGGCTGGATACGCTCAGGGGTCCACGGTCCTCACGCTTGACAGCACATCGGGTCTCGCTGTCGGTCAGGTCATAATTCTTGACCAGAGGGACGATGCCGTCGGCACGCTCGCGGGGACTAGCGGAGCAACCGAAAGCGGAAGTACGGTTACAATCACCACTTCGATTCCTCACGGTTATACGACGGGCCAGACGGTCGGCGTGGGGGAGATGGGGGTTTCTGGATATAACGGGCGGTGGACCATCGCATCAACCCCGACCAGCACTACGTTCACGTATACCGATACCAACACGGGCCTTGCGAACAGCGGCGGCGGCTACACAACGGTCGATACTGGCGGCATGTTCGTCTCTGACGTAACTGGAATCACGATTTCCGAAGGGGCCGATGACGGAAGGGTCTGTCCCGATACCGACGATCCAGCCTGTGTCGCCGGCGAAATCAGCGAGAGAAACCAGTCAGAGGTTAAAATAATAACCGCCGTGAATGGTAATCAGATCACCATCTCGCCTCCGGTCTATGAGACCAACTGGAGGAGTGCCAATGCCCCCGGCCTCTGGTGGACCGGAACTACTTACGATGTCCTCGACGGCATCGAGAGCATGACCCTCGACTACACGAATGACACCGGAACGGACAACAACGGCGGCATCGAGTTTTACAGAACTTATGAATGCTGGGCCAAGAACATCCGGTCAATCAATGGAGATCGCAACCACATTTGGATTCGTGCAGGATCGGCTCGGGATGAGGTGGTTGACAGCTATTTCTTCGGAAGTAAACAGGGAGGAGAAGAGGGATATGGAATCGAAATCTTCGAATCCTCTGAAGATGATCTTATTCAGAATAACATCTGTCAGCACGTTGACCCATGTGTCATGAGCGGTGGACTTTGGGGCACAGTCGTTGCCTACAATTATTCCTTTGACAGCGGCTATAATACTCCTGGTTGGCTCATGCCCTTGCTCAGTGAGAACCATGATTTCGCTGCCATGAACCTGTACGAAGGGAACGACGTTCCGTTCCCTCACCTTGACAGTGTCCACGGCACAGGCAGCACTGAAACCTCGTTTCGCAATCGATTCCGGGGACAAGACACCCCAGTAAAGACCAATGGCCGTCTGGCGGCTGAGTATGACGCATTTAATCGCTTTGCGAATGCGGTCGGCAACGTGATGGGGACTGTTGGCGCTGAGACGGGATATCAAACAACAACGCAAGGGACTTTCGATCAATACGTCTATGCCTTAGATGTACAGTCTGAGGGAACCGGGCTCCCTAACGATAATCTGGTTCATGAATCTCTGCTGCGCTGGGGCAACTACGACACAGCCACAGGCGCCGTGAGGTGGTGCGGGAATTCTTCTGATCCTGGATGGTCCACAACTTGCGCCAGTACCTCAGAGATTCCGACCTCTCCGTTCACATTTATCAACGGCAACGCTGTCCCTTCAAGCACAACCTTGCCCGTTTCGTTCTATCTTTCGTCGCAACCGTCATTCTGGACGACAGCGTGGGGCACTCCGCATTGGCCGGCCATCGGTCCCGATGTAACGGGAGGAACAGCCCCAGATGGCGTAGGCGGTTATTCCTATTCGATCCCAGTCCAGCTCTGCCAAGCGAACACGCCGATTGATTCCGCCTATCAGCAGACCTTCACCGTAACTGGAGCAAGCTGGTCCTCCGGCACCGTGACCTTGACTATTGGCACGAATACTCTGGCCCCGTACACTACCGTGGCCGTCGCTGGCGTCAGTCCATCTGGGTACAACGGCACCTTTGAGGTGACTGCGGAGACCGGCACAACCATAAGCTACGCCTTGACTAATAATCCCGGAACTTACACATCTGGCGGCACGGTCAATTACCCCAACATCCTGCTCTTCAACGCGGCTAATTGTTACCCGGCTGCATACGGAGGCCAGCCAGATCCTCCGACGGACCTCGTTGCCGCTCCTCATTGATGTATGACTCACCCTGGACGCAGCAGACTGCGCTGGCCGTGGTGCGCTCAGGGTGGTTTAGTATCCTAACGCCCGCCAAAAGATACCTACTGACCCCGACTCGCCCGGTCTCCACCGAGACAGGGACCCGGGGGACGGACAACTCGAAAGCCTGACAGATGCTTCTCCCCGACCTCGAAGTTACCATTGATGTTGATTCACTGTCTGGTGAACGCACCGCTACGCCATGTGCGAGCGCCGGAAAGCACGTCCAGGTAGAAGGCCTCGTGCCGCCGGATGAGAGAACCAACACTAAAGTGACGACACACGAACTCCCTGCCGCGCTCGCCCATCCTCTGTCTTTCGGCGTCATTTTGAAGGAGAAAACCGACCTTTTCGGCCAAATCTTCCACGTTTCCTGCCTTGACCAAATACCCGGTCTCGCCCGGCAGGACAGCTTCCCGAATTCCTCCGGCGTTATAAGCCACAACGGCCTTTTTCATGGCCTGTGCCTCCAGAAGAACTCGCGGCAGCCCCTCTGAATAGCTTGGAAGAACAACGATGCTGCTCGCCGCATACCAGTCTCGAAGCTCTTCAGCGCTAATCTCGCCCAGGAAACGAATCCGTCTGCTGAGACCCATATTTGCTGACAACCTGTGCAATTCCTGGATCAGAGGCTCGGAATCCACAACCCCAGCAAAGCTAAGAGCGAGATCGATCTTCTTAGCGAGCATGATTCGTGCGGCTTGCATCAGGTCATAATGACCCTTGCCCTCCTGGATTCGCCCTGGCAAAAGAACAAAGGGACGGGCGGGCGGTGGTAAAGATCGCGCCTTCTGAGGAGTAAAGAACTCAGTGTCAACGGCGTCCGAGAGGTTGACGCACCGGCGCCTGAGATCTCTGGGGATTTGCTGACTGGAGACAGTCCCAACTGCCGCAGCGCGGCTGATCCACTCTCGTACCTCCGGCAGTAAAAGCCGCGCATTCTCGAAATGATTAATGAGGACGAATGGCACTCTGGCCCTTAGCGAGGACGGGATCAAGGACTCCGCGTCGTAGGACAACCAGTGCATCGCCAGCAGATCAACGTGGTAAGGGACGATCAGGTCTGCCAGAGAATCACTCAATACGGCCCGCTTAAACTTGAGAAGCGCCTTGTAGTGACGCCACAGGCTGCGGAAAGAAGCAGGCGTTCCGTCGTACAGTCTCCTTGCATCGAGTTGCCTCCTGCGCAGCGTGCGAATCGACATTTGGATCATCCGTACCGGCAGATCGGGGAGCCAGGAGTTCACTTGCCAAACGGGTACCGGCACCCACAAGATACGACCAAGCCCGGCATCCTCTGCCTCGATCGCATTTTTTGTCCCATCCCTCGTCAGGTGCATCTGCAGGATGGTCATCCGATGTCTTTGCAGGAGTCCGTAATTCAAATTTCGCAAGTACTGTTCGACTCCGCCGGAAGCTCGATCCCGATAAATGCGTGAGTACCGCATAATCGTGACGCCATCCAAAATGCCGCGCGGGACGGGAAGATCCTCGCTACGAGAGATCTGGCCTTCCGACACTCCATTGCCATTGTTCATTCTGAATGGTCCCGTTTTCAGGGTGACCCACGGCTCGCTACAGAGCGGGGTGTCACGCAAAGGAGCCTGCGGCACGGGAGCTGGGACTGCGCCAAGCCTTAAGGCCGAAGTAGTGTTGGCACAACCCGGACCAGCGCCGTCGGCTAGCGAGTCCCGGCGCAGCTCAGTTCCTCCAGGGAAGAACCACGGTGGTCCTGGATACATGCCACCGTGATGCACCACAGACCGAGTAATCATCTGTACCCGTTACCCAGCGATATCAGTTCCCGAAACACGGGGCCTGAGAGCAGGAGCACCAATCGGTTCGCCAACTCCCGCATTTCTCCTGACTGCAACGATAAAGACAACCGCGTATGCACCACAGAAGATTGCATGCGCGGAATATGCTAGCAAACGAGCTGACGCCAAGCCGAATGCACCCCAGCCCAATTTGAGCAGGACTGGGACAGTCACCAAGAACACCAGTCCCCATCCAATGTTTGCAGAAAAACCTAACCACATGCGACCTGACGCCGCGATGAGTTGTCCCACAGTCAGTTCAAAACTTAGCAAGCCCGCGGTGACCAAGACAACAATCAGGGTAGGCCATGCGCTTTCAAATCCTCTGCCATAGCTACTCATGATGTAAGGGCTGAGGATGCAGCCAGCTACGATGAGGGGGAGAACTGTCAGTGCGTTAACCTTGAGGGACATCTTCAGGAGTTTCGACGCATTCACTCTGTCGCCAGCACCGAGACGCTCGGCGAGGACAGGCAGAGCGACGCCGCTGAACATGAACGGTAGCCACATGACCGCTTTGAACCACTGGTTCGCGGCGCTGAACGCTCCCATCTCGCTGTAGCCGTTTGGCTGGCGGACCAGCAGTGTGGCGGCAGCCCAACCCACGACACTCATTAGGATTTCAGCGCCCACGGCGGGAATGGAGAATTGCCAGATGATTGGCAACTCGGCCATACACGAAGAATATGAGGGTGCAATGCCGTGGCGCATTGCCACCCGTCGTAGCGCAAAAAAACCCATTAGAAACTCGCCCGCTTGGGCGAATACCATTCCACAAATGATGCCCCCCAGGCCGAACAGAAGCGCACCGCCCACGATCAATGGGAAATTTAGGAGTCCCCTAAGAGAGGTGACACCGGCAACGCTCTTGAAGGCCTCAAATCCCGACAGGACGCCCAACTGAGCGCCGTTAATGCCACCCAAAACAAGAAGAGGAGCGCTGAGCCGGAGATATCCTGTCAAACGTGGGGCTGCGAGGGTATGCTGGCACAACCACGGAGCTACGAGGAGCAACAGCCCCGCCAATGCCAAGCTAATCCCCCATGATAGGAGACCAGACAGGGCTATGATTCTTCCCGCCCTCGCCGGGTCCTTTGCGCGAAGCTCGGCGACAAATTTCGAAGCGGTTGTGCTCATTCCGAACCCCGCGAGTGTTCCGAGCATACCGACCGTGCTTTGAATGATTCCCAGTTCCCCGTAAACCATCTTGCCGAGGATTCGAGCCGCCACGATAGCCGCCGCGAGGGCCATGGAGCGAGAAGCCATGGTTCCCATCATCGACCAGAACGTGCCACGAAGTAGGCGCTGTCCGACTGGAGAAGATTCAAGTCGAGTCCACAGCCCGTCAAGGAAACGAGGGGTCAGCCTCTTCAACGTTCTCCTTAGCTCCCCAGCTTCGAGCAGGTGCGGGATGTGAAACCCGCTGTTACGGCAGGCCATTACCCGGCCGCCCTGTGATTAGCAGTTCGCTGTAAGCCCACACTTGATCTCTGACATAGGAGGGGAGATCTTTTTCGAGCCTCTCCGCGACGTGGAACCCGTTTTGGTGGAGAAATGTCTTGACTGCGCTCCTTGTTCGGAAAAACTCATTATCGGTTGCTTCAGCCAGGAAATCATGGCACGATACGCATACTACTTCCGTGCATTTCAAGGTCTCTACCATGCCCCTCATGGCCAAGCGCTCTGCGCCTTCTATGTTCATCTTTAGGAAGTTAACGCGACCCAAACCCAGTTCCTTATGAATTGCATCAATAGTTGTCTCTGCGACAGGAATTCCCGTCGGGCTGAATACATGGTTACAAAGGTAATTGTCGGAATCTTGTATCCTTATTG
>JBOGKI010000321.1:0-5900 GCA_050745605.1 Terriglobia bacterium
CATTAGGCCGGTGATGCTCGATGTGCTCGTGATCCGCGACTGGATCGATCAGGCGCAGGACGTGTTCGCCCTTTCTGCGGTCAAACTTATAAGCCAAAATGGCGTCTGCCGCTTCTTCGTTTCGTGCGAGTTCGAGCTCCGGGTTATCAATTACGATTTCACCCGTATTGGTGATTCTCAGCTCGCTGCCCACCTGCAGCGCGATTCGCATTTCGGGGGTTTCGTCGCTCATGCTTCACCTCGCGGAATAGTGTAGCGTCTGACGCCGGGTTTTACCTTGCAAACTGGCGGGGGTTTCGCTCAGCAGCGGCACCGTGCCGGACTCTCGAATCAGAAAAAGCGACGGCACCCGTTGGTCTAAGCAAGACGGGCATGCCGTGACTGCCCAGGCCGGTTAGCTCATCCCCGGCGTCTCCCTCGGCACAATCGTCACCTGCTTCTTCTCCGCCCCGCGCAGCAGGACGAGCGGCGAAGCCACACCCACCTGTTGCTCGGTGAGGAATCGATGGAGATCGTCGATTCCGGCGACCGCCTGGCCGGCATACTCCACCAGAATATCGCCTTCGTGGATTCCCGCGTGTTCGGCGGGGCTGCCGGGCTCAACCGTAGCCACCAGCACACCGGTCGCGCTCCCCAGGTTGTAGTAGCGGACGAGCCGCCGTTGCAGTGGCACGTTCTGCCCGCCCACTCCGATGTAGCTGCGGCGAATCCGGCCTTCCTTGATGAGTTGGCCGGCCACGAAGTGCGCGGTGGTCATGGAGATGGCGAAGCAGATGCCCTGCGCCGGCAGGATGACGGCGGTATTCACGCCAATCACTTCGCCGTGAGAAGTGACCAGCGGCCCTCCGGAGTTCCCCGGGTTCAGCGCCGCGTCCGTCTGGATGATGTTGTCAATCATCCTTCCGGAGCGCGCCCGCAGCGACCGTCCCAGCGCGCTCACCACGCCCGCCGTTACGGTGCATTCAAAGCCATACGGATTGCCAATCGCCACCACGAGCTGGCCCACGCGCAGCGCCCCGGCATCGCCAAACGGCGCCGGAACCAGGTTGGGCGCCGTGATCCGCACCACCGCCAGATCCGTATGGGGATCGTCACCCACCAGGTCCGCCGGATAACGGCTGCCCTCCGTGAGCGCCACTTCAATCGACTTGGTGCCACTCACCACGTGACTGTTGGTCAGGATGAAACCGTCCGGCGTGAAGATGAACCCGGAGCCGCTGCCCCGCGCCTCCTGCGGTTCCCGGCCACGTCTCCCTGTTACCGGGGCGGCGACGTGAATGTGTACGACGGAAGGGCTGACCCGCTCAGCAGCGTGAATGACGGCACGGGAATAAGCGTCCAGCAGTGCCGCATCGGTGGCCGGATCCGGCGCGCGCGCGGCATTCGTATCCAAATTCCCGCTCCCTGCTAAACTTACATCGTAGATCGACATCAAACCTCCTGGGTCTGGCAAGGGAACGGAGCAGAGACCTCTGCCGCGAATTCCCACCCGCCTGTATTGGATCGATTTGAGGCCGTGCTGGTTCTATACCGGGAACCGGGTCGCGGCATGTCTGTGTCCGGCGCCCCTAGCGCCCTTCCCTTTTTTGGGACGCGCCTCTCACTTTTCGCTCGGGGGGTCGCTCCAAAACTGCGAGGAGGCGCACCACGACGGAAATTCATTGACACTATTCTTTACGGTTTGTTAGCGTACTCAATCGGTGTGGTTCACAATGGGCGGTTTTGCCGCCCGGCCGGCGGGTCGGTAGTAGAGCTTAGGGCTTAAGCCCAACACTGTTCAGTTAAGGGTAGGGGCGACCGTTGGGGTCGTCCGCGGGCGGGCACAAGGCCCGCCCCTACGTCGCATTTAAGATTGTGTTCGCGGGTATAGCCGCTTAAATGAACAGTATTGGGCTTAGGCCTGAACCTTTTATTCTAGGCGGTGGTGGAGCGGAATGTTTGTCCCGAAACGAATGTTCATGACCAAGGGAGTGGGGAAGCACCGCGAAAAGCTGACGAGCTTTGAGCTGGCGCTTCGTTCAGCCGGCATTGCCGCCTGCAATCTGGTTCGTGTCTCGAGCATTTTCCCGCCCCGCTGCAAGCTGGTTCCCCGCAGCGAGGGCGTGAAGGAGCTGAAGCCCGGCCAGGTATCCTTCGTCGTGATGAGCGAAAACTCCACGCGCGAGCCCCACCGCCTGATCGCGGCTTCCGTGGGCGTGGCGATTCCGACTGACCGCAATATGTTCGGTTATCTTTCCGAGCACCATTCCTTCGGCGAAACGGAAGAAGTGGCGGGCGACTACGCTGAGGAGCTTGCGGCGGAGATGTTGGCCACCACCATCGGCGTGGAATTCGATCCCGACCGGAGTTGGGATGAAAAAAAGGAAATTTACCGGATTTCAAACCGCATCGTGCGAACCGCCAATATTACTCAGTCCGCCGTCGGTGACAAACGAGGACTTTGGACCACCGTGCTCGCGGCCTCGATCTTGTTGGGCGTGGACGAGTAGAGCCTCGCCGCGCCGCCGTAGACGACAAAGAATCTTGGTCCGGATTTCGGGCCAGTTTCCGCACTGGAACGGAAGGGCAGGGTTTTAACCCTGCCGCAGACGCGCCTTTCTCCTAATTCTCCGCAGGGCTAAGAATTGGGAACGCTCGTTACAGCGGGGTTAAAACCCCGCCCTTCCCTCTACCTCGTGAGAAATTCAGCTTAGAGGCAGATATGCATCGGAAACAGATTTTAAGCCGCCCCACGCGGCCACTGACCATTGATGACAAGAAAAGCGTCGCAGCGTTGCTCGAGAAAATGGGCGGCATTTCTTTTCAGGGGAGGCAGCTTGGCATCGCCTATCAAATCTGGAAGGACATGCTGGGCGACCGGGTAATGATCATGATGGGCCTGGCCGGAGCGATGGTTCCCGCCGGCATGAGGCGCCTGCTGGTTTACATAATTAGGAACCGGCTGATTGATTGCCTGGTCTCGACCGGCGCCAACCTGTTTCACGATTTTTACGAGAGCAAAGGGAACTATCACTACCAGAGCACTCCGGAAATGGATGACGTGGCGCTCCAGAAAAACCTCATCGACCGCATTTATGACACGCTGGCCGATGAAGCAAAGTTCCGTGAGCACGACCTGGAGATTGGCACTTTCGCCGCTTCGCTCGATCAATCCCGCCCTTATACCACGCGCGAATTTCTCTATCTGCTCGGCAGGGAACTTTCCAAGCGCGCTAAGGAAGACGGTATCCTGACCGCTGCGGCCAAGGCCAAGGTTCCCGTCTATTGCCCCGCCATCGGCGATTCCTCCATCGGCATCGGCATTGCGGAGAACCGCCACCTGGGGAAGAACGAATTCAACTTCGACGTGGTTGGCGATGTGCTGGAAACGGCGCACCTGGCGGCCGATTCTCCCGCTTCGGGGGTGATCTACTTCGGCGGCGGCACGCCCAAAAACTTCACCAACCAGACGGAAGTGACGGCCTCCTTCATTCGCGACTCGCACCACGGCCACAAATACGCCTTGCAGATCATCACCGACGCGGCGCATTGGGGCGGGCTTTCCGGCTGCACTTTTGAAGAAGCGCAGAGCTGGGGCAAGATCGCCTACGACGCCAGGATGGTCACCTGCCACTGTGACTCGACCATCGCCATGCCGATGCTGATCAGCGCGCTTTCCGAGCACCCTGGGCTGATTCGCAAGCGCAAGAAGCCGGTGTTTGAGATGGGCCGTGAGCTTACCTTCAAGTTTGCAGAGTAAGCGCTCCGCCGGGTTCGATGTAGGGGCGGGCCTTGTGCCCGCCCGCGCGGTTGGCAGGAGCCGACAAGCTCGGGCTATTCACGAGATCGTGCTGGATCGCCGTAGCTCTTCTTCCAATACGGAGGGTGAAGTGCTGAACAAATTGCTCGCCATTGCGTCTTTCTTGACGCTCGCGACGTTGGGACTGGCCGCGGCGAATCCGCCGGAGGCGCTTTACGTTCACTGCGGCAAGTTGATCTACGACGCCAGCCAGCCACCGCTTGCACCGGGCGACGTCGTGATCGCAGAGGGCAAAGTGCAAGCGGTTGGCGGCCACCTGCAAGCTCCGGCCGGAGCCCGCAAGCTCGATCTCTCCGCTTACACCATCTTGCCTGGCTTTGTGGACGGTCACACCCACCTTTATACCGGCCCGCGTGACGACCATCCTTCTGACCCGTTGGCCGCCGTCCGCGCCTCCAAGGACGTTGCCTATGCGCTCAGGCTCGGCGTGGTGGGTATGCGGATTCTGGGCACTGAAGGCTTTATTGACGTGGCTCTGGCCCGCGCCATCGACGAAGGAACCATTCCCGGTCCGCACATCATTGCCGCCGCTCATGCCATCACCATCCCCGGCGGCCACGGAGACTTCTTCGCGCTTCCGCCCAGCTTGCCGGAACACCAGTTCTATACTCCGCTCCATGGCTTCATCAATTCGCCCGCCGACGCCGAAGCTGCGGTTCATCTGCAGATCAAGTATGGCGCCAAAGTCATCAAGATCCTGGCCTCCGGCGGCGTGATGTCGCCGCTCGATTCGCCTTACGCCGAGCAGGTTTCCGCCGAGGAGATGAAGGTGATCGTGGAACAAGCTCACATGGCTAATTTGAAAGTGGCGGCTCACTGTGAGAATTCGAGGACCATCCACGATGCGTTGATGGCTGGCATGGATTCCATCGAACACGGCGCCGGATTGACCTCGGAGGACGCCGATTACATGAGAGCGCATGGTATCGTCCTCGATCCCACCACCTACATTGTGGATAGCATTCTGGTCTACGGGGAGAAAGCCCACTTGCCGGACTACATCCTGCGCAAGGGACGTGATTTGGCCGCGAAGCAGTTTGCCGGCATGAAGCTCGCCATGAGCAAAGGCGTCATCATCGGCGCCGGCTCCGATATGAGCTATGCGCCGCCTGAAGCTTGGGGCAAAAAGGGCGTCTTAAAGGGCACCGTGCTCGATGAGATCATTGACCTCGTCCATCACGGCATGACGCCGCAGCAGGCGCTGATCGCCGGCACCAAAACCACGGCGGCATTACTCGGACTCGACCAGGTGGGAAGCATTGAAAAAGGGAAGGAAGGTGACTTCGTAGCAGTCCAGGGCGATCCACTATCCGATATTCACGCCATCGAAAATACCAAACTTGTGGTTTACCAAGGCAAGGTAGTGGTGGATCATCGCAACGGAAATTAACCCAGGGTTGCCGGGTCTCGCGGAGTCTGCCCAAAACCTCGACTCTGATGCAGTAGCGAGGTAGCGCAGACTTTCGCATTCCAGAGACTCTGGGGCTTTTCTGACGATTCCAAGCTCCGGGCCGCAGAGTTTGAAAAGCACAAACTCTTCGCTACCTGCTCCTGTTACGGGGTGCATTCACTATGAAAAAACCTCACAGTTTATCTCGTCGATCGTTTTTGGCCCTCGTCGCGGCGGCGCCGGCCGCTGCGGCCCTGGCAGCCCAGCGCAAGATTCCGCTCGGGCTGGAACTCTTCTCCGTTCGCGACGAATTGAAGAAGGACTTGATGGGAACGGTTCGTGGGGTGGCGAAGATGGGCTATCAATGCGTCGAATTTTTCGCGCCCTATTACGCCTGGAAACCCGATTATGCAAAGCAGGTTCGCAAAGAGTTAGACGCGCTTGGTATCCGGTGTTACTCCACTCACAACGATATGGTTTCGTTCAGCGCGGCCGGAATTGGCAAGGCCATGGAATTGAACCACATTCTGGGGACGCACTTCCTTGTGCTGGCCTCTCCCGGCGATATCGCCACCCTCGACGGCTGGAAGCGAATTGCGGGCATTCTCAACCAGGCTGATGACACCCTTTCGCGGCACGGACTGCACGCCGGCTATCACAACCATGATGCGGAGTGGAAACCCATCGACGGGAAAAAGCCGATGGAAGTTC
>JBOGKI010000322.1:0-5879 GCA_050745605.1 Terriglobia bacterium
CGCCATGATGCTGCCGGAAAAATCTCTGGAAGGGCGGGTCGCCATCATCACCGGAGGCGGCACGGGAATCGGCCTGGCCATCGCGCGGGAATACGCAAGGCTGGGCGCCAAGCTGGTGCTGGCAAGTCGTTCCGCGGAGGAGCACCTGGAGCCGGCCGCGCGCGACCTGGCTGCAGGCGGGGCGCAAGTCCTGGCGTTTCCCGTGGATGTTCGAGACCCGGCCCGCGTCGATGAGCTATGCCGCGTGGCCGTCGAACGCTTCGGGAGCATCGACATCCTTGTCAACAATGCGGCGGGCAATTTCATTTGTCCGGCGGAAAAAATGTCGGTGAATGGATGGAACGCCGTGGTGAACATCGTTCTCAATGGCACGTTCTACTGCTCCCGGGCGGCAGGCCTGCGCATGATCGAGCAAGGCCGCGGCGGCAATATCCTGAATATTGTCGCCACTTATGCTTGGACCGGCGGTCCGGGCACCATCCACTCCGCCTGCGCCAAAGCCGGCGTCGTGACCATGACCCAAACGTTGGGCGTGGAATGGGCGCAGCATGGCATCCGGGTGAATGCCATCGCGCCGGGGCCTGTCGAAACCACCGGCGCCAGCGGGCAACTCTGGGCCACAACTGAAGTTCGCAGCGCCATGATCCACGCAGTGCCGAAGGGACGGATCGGGCAGCCTGAAGAGATTGCAAACGCCGCGGCCTATCTCGTTTCAGACTTTGCGGACTTCATCACGGGTGAGGTTCTGGTGATCGATGGAGGCATGTGGCTGAGTAAGGGAATGTTTCCGGAGGGCTCCACGCCCAAATAACCGGGCGGTAGCGACGGTGTCCCCACCGTCGAACGTGCTGGCGATTAACAGCGGCGGTGCGGACACCGCGGCTACGGGACGCGGGAACAGTCGCACCTGAAGGCTGACGCTCTATCCATTCTCTTCGGCGTTGAGCAGCGGGTCATTTTCCGGGTTGCCGACCATTCATTCTCAATCCGCCTCCACAATGTCGAAGCAATTTTGGAGCGAGGGATGGGCGTATCAGGCCCCTCCCTTTCAACGGACCCGCTGAGGGTACGGTTCGCGGGAGGCCCTCTTCAGTGTTGAGGCTTCGTCAGTGGCGCGCAATTTGCGCGGCGGCTTCAAGGTGCTCGCTAATTCGGCGGACACTTTCAGCGATCAGCTTGAGAAGACAGAGATAGTCGGTGCGGTGCCAGTGTCCTTTAGGAAGACCGAGTTTCACCGCCGCAGCTTCCGCCTCATTCCGGTCGGGCCGATGAGCCAACCCACCGTGAGTTCGCAGATCATACAAGAAGGCCAGTGGAGCGAATTCATCGCGGATCTGTTTATGCAACCCTTCGAGTTCGACCTGCAAATCAGGTTGGTCTGTCCTCGTTATCTTACCCTCTGCCTGTTGCACTAACGTTGAAAGTTGCGACGAATCAGCCTCGAATTCTTTGACTAGAAGAGCCATGAGTGCTACCCGTTGCAAGAGTTTTCTTGAGCCCAGAGGCTTGGGTTCTTTCTCGAAGGTCTGGTGCAGGTTTGTGCCTACTGCCTTAAGCAGGTCGCGCAACGGCGCAGCTTGCAAGCCGTCCAGGAAAAGCGTCGAAGCGAGAGTCGCTCTTGTCAGAAATTCATCATCGCTGGCGTTCGCGGGATAGACCCACTTCATCTGACGTGCCGCCAAGCTATCGAGTGAACCGTCCCACACGGTACCCGCACTTGGCAGTCCGAGCGTGGCCGCCATATTAGCGAAGGCGGAGTTTAGCCGTTCCAACGCACGCACCACGGCATTTACGGCATCGGGCAGGGTCGGTTCATCCACGAGCGCCTGCAGGGTCTCGGGGCTCGGCGGCTCAACGGCGTATTGCTTCCAGTGCGGCCACTCGTCATAAGGTACTCCTTCCGCAAAGTCGCCAATCCCGGTGCAGATCAACTCGTTCCCTATCCGAGCTGTACTGCGCGTGAGGCCCCAGTAGCCGCGACAGGAGACGGAGCCATCGTCCTCCACGTCGAACCCGGAAGCGCCTTCGTACTTCGTCAGCACCTCTTGTCGGAAGTAGATGCGGTCCATGAAATCACACGTCTCCCCCTCGAACTTGCCCCCTTCGTCGCCCCTAAAACGCGCCCATCGTGCTGGGGCAACAGCACCCATGCTTGTCGGCAAAGTGAGCGTGTAAGGGTCGAAAGCAGGCCTTTCGGACCACGGATCGTCAAGGTCAATCTGAGGCGGTCTGATCTCAAACCACAGGTGCAACCTTCGTTGTAGGTATCGCTCCTGTCGGGCGATCCCTTCCCGCAGCCCCCAATTCTGAAGGATTGCCTTAGCACCATCCTTCGGACATCCAAGGGTCACATCCTCTTTCACGAATGCTTCAATCGCGCTATGGGGAGGATCGAAGAAAAGCAGTTGGCGGTAGTGACAGATGACCAATGACATCTGCCGCGCTTGGAGGTATTTGAGTAGGTATTCGATACAGATCTCAACGATCTCCAGAGCGCCATCGTCAATCACGCGCCTGACCAGGGCGTCGACTCCCCGGCGTGGATCCCACCAGATGCCGTGCCCAGGTGCCCTCTCCTCCAGTTCCAAGAACATCCAAAGGTCGGGGTTAATGAAGAGTTGCGTGGTCGACGTGTCCGAATGCAGGAACACCAGCGGCTCACCGACAACTGGAACGAACGGAAAGTGGAAGCGATGAAAAGGAGAGTATGCGTACTGATTTTTTCGACCTTCACTGTAGAGGGAACCACCCGGTTTCCCGAGTCTGTCGATTAGATTGCCGACAGAATCCAACCTGTCGAAAATGGCTGCAAACGCGTCGGGTGTCAGGAGGAGGCACTGCCGGAAGACCGTGTTCTTGACGCCCCGTTCCCCGCGTCGAGACAGTATGGTGCGGGTCGCGAGCCTGACCCATGAGCCAGCAATGGGCTCAGCAAAGAGATCATTGGAGAAGTCCAACTCTGGCATGTTAAACAAGTGGGCAGGGGCATCATCCGGGTTAATGATTGTAGCCACGCGAGTCCCTCATAATCGGTATCAGCAGACTGCCCGGCAGCCGCCCCAGCCGAGCCGAGATAATGCACCGCCATTCCGCTCACGGAATCCGCGTAGCAGGCTTACGGTCCACGTGGAAAGTGCAGTACGCCTCTGGCGAAAAGGAAGATTGGTCATTCCTCCGCCGTGTGCCTTCTCATCGCTCCATTATATATCGTGAGGATATCAGCTCTGTAGATCCGCCAAACGCCCTTGGATTCGCCCATTGGGTTCTACATGGCCGTGTCGTTCGTCTCGCAATCCGGGCATGTGGTCCGCCTTATGACTTTGGCGCTTGTGCCTGGATGACGGCGCACTCGAAAATGACCCACTACTCGGCGCTAACGGCCGGCGGAATCCGAAGTGCCGGCACCTTCGCCTTGCGCATCATGGCATTCAGCGAAGCAAGGTCCTTCGCGCGGATTGACTCCCACCTGGCCATTATCGGATCGAGCCGCTGATTGAGCGACTGGAAGACATCGAAGGATTGCTGAGTGGGAGCGTGGTCGGCGTTTTCCACCGTGGTTTCGAGCACGGCATACTTGCCGTCCAGCCGGATCGGATAGTCCAGAGAATCTTCCGATGCGGTAATCTCCGGATCGATCAGCGTATCGACAAAATCCTTGAGCTTGGCATTCAGATCGTTTGCGGCCTTCACAATGGCCTGCCGGCTGGACTCGCCTGCCAGGTCCCGAGTGAGCGCGGTGAGTTGAGCCTGAAGGCTCTGCGCCTGGCTCACCACGGTATCGATCTGCGTGAGGCGTTCGCGAATGTCCAGCGCCAGCCTAAGCTGCTTTTCAAGATCGCTCGCTGCGGATTTGAGCCGGGGATCGAGCTTCACGGTCAGGGGCGCCGTCAGAGTCTTACCGTCGGCGGTGAGTCTTACGCTGTATTCGCCCGGCGCCGCCAGCGGCCCGTGCAGCCCGCTCTCATACTCATAAAGGTTGTAATGCTCAATCTTCACGGCGTCTTCATAGCGCAAATCCCAGGCAAAGCGGTTCAGGCCAGGCTGCGTGGGAAGCTGCTGCCCCTTCTTTTGCAGCGGAATGTTTTCTTCCTGCTTTTCCGTCTCCTTCGGCTTCAAGCTGGAATACTCGCGCACCACTTTGCCGCTGCTGTCCAGAATCCGCAGCGTCACAGCCTGTTTGGGCGCGGGCTTGTTCTTCAAGTAGTAGTAAATGATGGCGCCCTTTGGAGGATTGTGCCCCACCGGCCCATGCAGCGTTCGGCCGCCGCCGCGCTGCGTTCGATAGGCCACACTCGGCTTGAACAGGTAAACATCCGACTTCATAATCTGGCTCGACAACTGCCGCAGCGGCGTGATGTCGTCCAGAATCCAGAAGGCCCGCCCGTGCGTCGCCGCCACCAGATCATCGCGCTTCACCGCCAGGTCCCGTACCGGCGCCGTGGGCAGGTTCAGTTGCAGCGGTTGCCAGTGCGCCCCGTCATCAAAGGAGACAAACACCCCCGTTTCCGTACCAGCGTAGAGCAGCCCGCGCTTCACCGGATCTTCGCGCACCGCATGGACGAAACTCGCGGCCGGAATGCCGTTGGTGATTTCGCTCCAGCTCTTGCCGTAGTCGTGCGTCACGTAGATGTAAGGCTTCAAGTCATCCAGCTTGTGGCGGTCAATGGCCAGATAGGCCGTAGCGGCGTCATTGGGAGAAGGCTCGATCAGGTCGACACGACTCCACCACGGCATCTCGCGCGGCGTCACATCCGTCCAGCTTTTGCCGTCGTCGCGCGTCAGGTGGACTAATCCGTCGTCGCTGCCCACCCAGATTTGGCCTTGCGTGATGGGCGAAACGGCGATCGAGAAAATGGTGTCGTAGTATTCCGTTCCCGTGTCATCCTTGGTGATCGGCCCGCCAGGAATCACCTGCTTGCTCTTATCGTTGCGCGTGAGGTCTGGGCTGATGGCTGTCCAGCTCATCCCGCCGTTCGTGCTTTTGAACAACACTTGAGCGCCGTGATACAGCACATTCGGATCGTGCGGCGAAATAACCGTGGGCGCGGTCCACTGGAAGCGGTATTTCTGGACTGCCGCTCCTTCGCCATCCGTAATCTCGGGCCAAGGTCCAATTTCTTGAGTCTCGCCGGTGCGGTGATTGTAGCGGGTGAGTTCACCCTCATAGCCGCCCGCATAGACGATGTTCGGATCGCGCGGGTCGGGCGCAATGTAGCCGCTCTCGCCGCCGCCCACGTCGTACCAATCCTGCCGCCCGATGTAGCCGTGGCTGGTGCGGCTGGCGATGGCCACCGTGGAATTGTCCTGCTGCGCGCCGTAGACGTAATAGTTGAAGCGGTTGTCGGTAATCACATGGTAGAACTGCGCCGTGGGCTGATTGTCCTCGGGCGTCCACGTCTTTACCCCATCCACGCTAATGGTCACGCCGCCGTCGTTGCCGAGTATCATGCGGTTGGGATTCGCGGGATCGATCCACAAGGCGTGATTGTCACCGTGCGGCGGATGAATCACCGCAAACGTCTTGCCGCCATCGGTTGAACGGAAAGCGCCCACGTCGAAGACATACAGGGTATCCACGCTCTTGGGGTCCGCGAAGACGTGCATGTAATAGAATGACCGCTGGACCAGACGGCGTTCCTTGTTGATCAGCGTCCAGTGGTCCCCCCCATCATCGGAGCGGTAAAGGCCGCCCTGCTTCGCTTCTACCAGCGCGTACACCCGGTTCGGGTCGGCTCCCGATACGCTGACGCCAATCCGTCCCAGGATTCCCTCCGGCCAGTCCTTGCCTGTGATCTGCTTCCATGTCACCCCCTCATCTTCCGACTTGTACAGCCCGCTCCCCGGCCCGCCGCTCGTCAGTCCCCACGGCGTCCGGTTTG
>JBOGKI010000323.1:0-5873 GCA_050745605.1 Terriglobia bacterium
GGAATCAACAGCGGCGGTCACAGACCGCCGCTACAGAAACCAAACTGACCCACTGCCCTTTTTTAGGCAGAATGGACGCCGGAGCCTCGGTCATGCACGCTCGTAATCTCTTGCTTTTTTGGCAGGCATCTTTCCCGTGTCCCGGTGTTAGGGAGACGGCGCGTTGGGCTGGGACTGCGCTGCGCTACACGCGCCTCATGCCGTGGAACGCCACAAGGAGCCGCAAATCTACAGAAATGGCCCTGCTAACTGCTTGAAAAATAAGGCCAGCGAAAACGCCAAAGCGCGAAAAAAAAGAGATGTTATTTTTGCCAAACGAAGCGGAGATGTTGTTGAAAACAAAGAACCGGTGTTCAAAAAATGCACAAAACGAACCGGAAAATGGCACTTTTCGTGCACAAGTCTCGGAATGCAACTGATTGAAAACAAATGATGGCGAATTTGGCTCCGAAAAACGAACCGGACGGGAAGCCACAACAAGCATTTTTTGCTTCGGCGCAAGGTGTGCCGTGGACCCCACCTTCTGCGGGGGTGACAACCAGAGGTGGGCTTGAGCTGGAGACCCTCTTCGTTTTGAGGTCGTTGCCGATGCCGTGCTGCCGGGTGACAACCAGAGGTGGGCTTGAGCTGGAGACCCTCTGGCCAAATTTGAAATATCTTTGGCTGGTTTGTCGCGGTGATGATGAAGACGAAGCTACTGAAATCGGCGGCATAATGACTCCTCGGCGGCCCCAACCGGTTCCCAGCGTCCGGAACCCTTCGTTGGCTCGTCCCTCGCCCCGGCGGCAAATCACCAACTGCCTTCTTCACGCAGGCATCTTGATCGCATTCCTGACCGCGATGGGAGCCACGCCGGCGGCGGCCCAGGACGTCCTGACCTTCCACAATGACAATGCTCGCACCGGCCAGGACTTGAATGAGACAATCCTCACGCCCTCCCAAGTCAGTGTTTCCACCTTTGGCAAACTCTTTATGATTCCTGTGGACGGCAAGGTGGATGCTCAACCTCTTTACAAATCCGCCGTCGGGATTCCCAACCACGCTGTTCACAATGTGTTGTTTGTGGCGACGGAACACGATAGCGCTTATGCCTTTGATGCGGACAGCGGTTCCCTGCTCTGGCAAGTTTCCCTTGTTAACACCGGTGAAACCCCGTCCGATGATCGTGGTTGCGATCAGGTGACACCCGAGATTGGCATCACCGCCACACCGGTAATCGACCCCAACACCGGTCCTCACGGCACCATCTATCTGGTTGCGATGAGCAAGGACAATTCCGGGAATTATCACCAGCGCCTGCACGCCCTCGACATCACCACCGGGGCGGAAGAGTTTGGCGGCCCCATCACCGTTCAGGCCACCGTTCCCGGCACCGGGACCGAAGGCTCGAACGGCCAGCAGGTGTTCGCTCCCGGACAACATAAAGAGCGGGCGGGCCTGCTCCTCCTGAACGGCGTGGTTTACACTGCCTGGTCCTCGCATTGCGATGACACGCCGTACACAGGCTGGATCATCGGCTACGATGAACGGACGCTGGCACCAGTCTCCGTCCTGAATCTGGCGCCGAACGGCAGCGAGGCTTCCATCTGGATGAGCGGCGCCGGGCCTGCAGCGGACGCCAGCGGCAACATTTTCCTGCTCGCCGCCAACGGCACGTTTGACACGACCCTGGATGCCAATGGATTTCCATCGCGGGGCGACTACGGTAATGCTTTCCTGAAAATTTCCTCTGCCCACAGCGCCCTCGCCGTCGCAGACTACTTCACGATGTCGAACACCGTCGCTGAATCGGCGGCCGATGAAGATTTCGGCTCCGGTGGAGCGCTACTTCTACCCGACTTGAAGGATACCCAGGGCAAAGTTCATCACCTCGCCGCCGGCGCCGGGAAAGATCAAATCATCTACGTCGTGGATCGGGATAACGTGGGCAAGTTCAATCCCGGCGGAGATCAGATTTACCAGGAGCTGAATGGCGTGCTGGGCGGCTCGGTCTACGCCATGCCCGCCTGGTTCAACAACACACTCTATTACGGCGCCGTGGGCTCGCCCATCATCGCTCTGCCGGTCTCGGACGCCCAAGTCGCCTCGACCCCTTCGTCACAAACTCCCGGTAGTTTTGGCTATCCGGGCTCCACCCCTTCGATCTCTGCCCAGGGCACGACGGCCGGTATTGTGTGGGCAGCGGAGAATAACAACGTCGCAGTTCTTCACGCCTACGACGCCACTAATCTCGCCAACGAACTCTACAACAGCGGCCTGGCGGCGGGCGGCCGTGACCAGTTCGGCGCCGGGAATAAATTTATCGTGCCCACCATTGCCAACGGCAAAGTTTACGTTGGCTCAACCAGCGGCGTCGGCGTCTTCGGCCTGCTGGCGTCTCAAGTTGCGCTGTCGCCATCCAGCCTCAACTTCAGCGGTGAAATCATTGGCAACTCCAGCAACGCCCAGGCGGTCAGGCTCGCCAATTCCAGCCCGAACGCCACCACCATCACCTCGATCAATGCCAGCGGCGATTTTTCCGAAACGAACAATTGCGGCGCGAGTCTTGCCGCCGGGGCGAACTGCGCGATTCAGGTGAGCTTTAAGCCCACGGCGGGTGGCAGCCGCTCCGGTACGCTCACGGTTGCGGACAGCGCCCCCGGCAGCCCGCAAGCCATTTCACTCACGGGCGCCGGTCAGGATTTCTCCATTCAAGCTGCGGCTAACTCCTCGACCTCAGCCACGGTTGCAGCCGGTCAAACGGCGACGTACACGTTGAGCCTGTCTCCCCAAGGCGGTTTCAATCAGCCCATTTCCGTTTCGTGCTCGGGCGCGCCTGCCGAGTCCGTCTGCGCCGTCTCCCCGGCTTCGCCCACGCTTAGCGGCAATGCCCCCACCAGCGTCACCGTCACGGTGTCGACCACCGCCTCGTCTGCGATTCCGCCATTACCCGGGCCCTTGAACAGCCCGCCGTGGTCACGGCTTGCGCTGGGAGCCCTCATATTGCTATTGATCCTGGTTCGGAAGTCAGTCTTTGCAGCCAGCACTCGACGCGGGCCGAAAGCAATAGCGGGCTCATTGGGGTTGCTACTCTTGATGATCGCCGTCGGTCTGGCGGCCGCGTTCGCCACAAGCTGCGGCGGATCTTCGGGCGCCACATCCGGCAATCCGGCCAACAGCAATCCAGGGACGCCTGTGGGCAGCTATTCGCTCACCGTTACTGCACGCTACAGCTCAGGGACAATCCCCGTGCAGCACACTTTGGGGCTGATTCTGAAGGTTGATTGAAGGACGAGCAAAAGCATCGTCGGAGCGCCGACGTTTTTTCAACTATCACTTGAGATTTACGGCAACTCCCGGCGCTGCGTTTTCTCTTGTCCAGTTCCACCCGTGGCTGAAATGAACCACAATCTGGCCCAAAACAGCCAGGGGGAAAACTTCAAGTCATTTCCAGGCTTTCAAAGAGTTCCTTCAATTAACTGTCGGTAAATGAATTACCACTTCGCGTCGTGCCGCGTCCTCTGACGTTCCCTTTGGCCTTACGGTTGCACGATATCTTGCGGCAGAATCAAACCCAATTCAGGGGGTGCGGCATGTATGAAGGAGTGCCCAAGGATTTCCGGCATGTCCCTGGCGTGTTCCGGCCAGCGTTCGACCTATGGCTCGAAATCGGTCTCGCCGCGGCTCTGGCGGCGGGCCTGATTCCCTGCTCCGCCTGGGCCCAGCGCGTCACGCTCTCGCCCGGCGTTCGTCTGGCCATCCGGCTGGATGAAACCATCAGCACCAAATACCATTACTTTGGTCCCATCATTCAAGCCACCCTCGACCAGGACGTTCTGGACGCGCGTGGGAACATCGCCATCCCGGCCGGGTCCCGGATCAAGCTGGCCATGGCCCAGTTCAAGCGCGCCGGGCATGTGTTCGGCCGGGCGCGGCTCCGCCTGCGCCTTTTCTCCGTGATCGAGCCGGATGGAACCGACGTGCCGCTGGATGGCTATGCCACGCGCCTGGACAACAATCACAAGCCTGGCGCCGAAGGCACGTTCCACGGGCCGCGCGGGCTGGGCAAGGACGCCGCCGTGGACTTGACGGCGATGGGCACCGGCGCGGGCGTGGGAGCGGCGGTGGGCGGTCCCTGGGGACTTCCGGCCGGAGCCGCCGCCGGAGTGCTGACAGCAGGCGTGTGGACAGTGGCCCGGCGTGGTCCGGATTTAGTACTTCCCGCCGGGACCGTGATTGAATTCACGCTGGGACGTCCCGCCTCAGTGAAAGTGCCTGAACGGTATTCAGCTTCCGCCCAGGACGGCGGATATCAGAACAGTGGAGATGACCCTGGCAATCGAAATTCCGGTGGATACTCCCGGCCTTCACGCGGCGCAGCCTGGGGACAAGGTCTGGCCATTCCGCCATCTTCCGATCTCGTCGCTCTGCTCGATCAGCTCAATGATCCGAAAGCCGTCCTCGCCAGACTTGACAAAGTGAATTTCCGCAACCGCCCGGATTCCGACCGCGTCTTCGCCACGTATCTGCGCGGCGTTTGCGAGCTGCAGCTCTCCAAACCCAAAAAGGCGCTCGACCAACTGGAGGTGGCCTACGCCCAAGCCAAGCGCCTGAATCTGCCCCGTTCCGCGCAGTCGGAAATCGCCCGGAATCTGGTCCTGGCCTTGCGGTCGAGCTCCAAGAACTGGCAAGCGAGTCCGCTGATGGACGATCCACAGTTGCAGGCCGTGCTGGTTGAGCCAGAAGGAGTCGAATGAGCCATGCGAACCTTGAAAATCGCACTGCCCCTCGTGCTCGTGAGTCTTACGGTTGTGGCCTTCGGCCAGGACTCAACTTCCCCTCCACCCACCGATAACGTTCCGGCTCAGGACGTGATCGTTCCGTGGAGACACTTCGGGCCGGAGCCCGCGACGTCGTCCGAACCGAATACGCCGCCGCCCGGCACGAATGCCTCACCTCAGCCCCAAAGCCCTAGTGTCCAGATCACTGAAGAAGATATTTCAAAGAAACATCCGCACCCTCCCGAACCGGTTCAGCTTCCTGCTGCCGCTCAGGATGCGTTGCCGCTGGCCAACTCCGTTTCGGGAAACTCCAATCTCGAATCTCAAGCCGGACCGCAGAATGGCCAACGCCCATCGAGCGGAAGCGCGCCAGCCAACAACGGCCCGCAACCTGCGGGCGGGAACGCTTCATCACCTTCTGACAACTCTCCGGAATCCCAGGTTGCAAGCCTCACCGAGAGCTACGAGAAACGCGAGGCGGATCGCGAAGCCCGTCGCCATCAACTCGAAAAGGCTGCCGCCAAAGACCCCGCCACCCAGGCGCTCGCCCAGATTCAGGAAACGCGCCTGCTGCTCGAAGGCGAGCAGGACCGCATGCAGAGCGCCCAGCAACTCTCCCAGGCCTTCGCAGCCTTGGCGGATGAGCTGGCCAGCCGAACCACCGAAGTGCGCGGCAAAGTGGAAAACCGCAAGCAAATGGCGGATGTTGCGGAGGCCGAGCTGGACCGTCTCAATGACCGCACGCCGCAGCTCGAGCTGGCTTTGCGCAATATCGCCATGCTGCCCCCCTCGGCGGAAAACGATCAGATGATTCGCCGCCTCGACTCCGAGCTTGCTCAGGACGACGAAGCCCGCAAGCTCGATGACGCGCGCAGCCTGCAAGCGCGCCATGAAATGCAATTGCTTCAGGCGGACGCCGATGAACTGGATAAAGAGGCGGCAGAGGCCCGGCAGAAGTCTGCGAGTTTTGCCCAGTCCGCGCAGGATGCGCAATTGAATGAGGGCCGCCTGGCGGACCGCCTGGAATTCTCGGTCACGCGCCAGCGCGCCACCGACATGCTCAACTCCACTTCCAAGGCCATTGAAAGCTCTGTGGCCCTGACCGGCAACACC
>JBOGKI010000324.1:0-5868 GCA_050745605.1 Terriglobia bacterium
ACAGGCATCGTTCCTACCCGCATTTTTATTGGAGATTTTGCAGATTTCGCAGTGGCTTTGCTCGTGGAGGGGGTCGTTACGTCAAACCGGCCCACGTACGAAAAAGGGGCGTCGATTCGGCATCTGGGAATGGCAGTTGCTGATTGATCCATGAGAAGAATCCCCGCTAAGTATGTACTCAATTAATTATACCCGATGAGTATACGATTGTCAACCGGATTGGCCTCGTCGGGTAGCGGGCAGCGCGGAAACAGGGACAAGCCGCAGAGTTTCTGGAAAGGCGAAACTCTGCGCTACCTGCTCCCGAGCAGGCTGGCGCAGACCTTGAAGGTCTGATGCGCCAGCCCGCCTGCTGCCATGGTGAAACACTGATCCATCATGGGAATTGGCTGAACAAGTCGCTCAAATCCTGCTGACGCTTGGCGTCGCGCATCAGCGGAGTCAGACCGAAGATCTCCTGCAGGGTGCGCGCCGTGGAGCCATGCGTATAGAGAAGCTGGTTGGTATAGCCGTGCCCCTTGGCGAAGGGGGACAGCACGATCATCGGAACGGGGCCATCGCCGTTGTTGGCCTCGTCCCAGGTAATAAAGAGCACGCCGGCGCTCTGAAAGGCGTAAGAGTCGAGGATGGCAGGCACGTGCTTCGACAGCCAAGTGTCTCCGTGCGCGATGGGATTCCCTGCGCAATTATCGTGCATGTCGTCGCAGACATTCGGCGTGATGAAGTTGTAACTCGCAACCGTGTCATCCTTTAGGTCTTGAGCCAACTCCGAGAACGGCCGGACGTGGGCGATACACCGGGGGGAGTTGGGATTCAAATGGCCGTTGACATCGTCGAAGTAGACAACGGGGTCGTGCCGGACGGCATAAAGCGGGTCGCCGTCCGGATCAATCGGACCTGTGTTTACAAGTGGACAATTCGTGCCGGGGATGTTTTCCTCATAGGCTTTCCAGGTCAAGCCCGCGTTTTCCACTTGGTCGACCAAGTGAAAGGTCGTGCTCTGGGTATTCGAGCTCGGGTCATTATCGTTCAGGATGCCGAAGTTAGTGCCGGCCTCCAGCCACAGGTAATTCGGCAAGCTCGGGTGGTTGCCCGGAGGATTGGAGTAGTTGTTGGTGTAAGACGACATCGGGATCAGGGTCCCGTTGATGTACGGGGCTGCCGGGTTCCCCTTGATGTTCAAGCTGCGGACGTCGCCTGTCCAATTGTGGTTCTCCATCAGGATAATGAAGACCGTCCTGATGTGATGGGTCGCCGCGGCACCTTCTTCCTGAGCGGGCGTGCTCCAGGCCCTGCTCCGCATCGGCAGAAGTACGCTCGCGACGAGCACAAGGAAAAGAGGTGAGAGCAACACTCCCATCCACCGTAGCTTTCCGAAGAGGTTCCGGGGTCCGTGTGGAGTCGTAGACATGGGTTCTCTCCTTTTTATTGAAAATAGTGATACGAAGGTTCAGGCCAGCTCAACGGCTGGCCCGGAATTCGGATGTCATCCCTTGATTTTGAAGGCGCCTGGGTTCGCAGGTTTGAGCCACCGCGTCGCGGGGGCTGCAAACCGGGGTTTCTCGTGGCGCCACACAGCGATCCGCGTCCTTTGACGACGCTAATCATACTCAACGCGTGAAGAAGGTGAGATGCTTGTAGTGCTACCACTCGAGCCGGGACTTGTCAACGTGGGACAGAATATTTATACCTCTGAAGTAGTTGATAGATGGATTGATACCATTGAAGTCAAGCTGTACCCGCGCCGCGGGAGCCACTCATTCCCGGCCACTTCAGCCGCGGCGCCAGAAAATCAAGCAGATTTTGAAACCGGCTGTGCCATGCGGCACTCCTCGCCTTCGGCTTTCGATTGGCAAACCAGCAGGTAGTGTCCTAAATCTGTGTTGTCGCTCGATTGGCGCGGACCGCTCGCAGGGGGAGCGTTCGCGGCCCCCGTGGGCGTAACAGCGGGTAAAATTTTTGGTGCATGGCTTGACTTCATGCTGTTTGGCGTTTACTGTGTGGTAATTAGATCGGTTAGTTGATTCTTTATGACGGAGGACCCATCGTATGGCAGACCTAATTCTGCGCGAAAGAATAGCGGCCCAGGTTGTGGCCGTAATGCAGGCTGACTTCAGCCGGCCTGGGCCGGGTGAGATGCATGAGATATTGAGGTGCGCTGAAGGTCAAATAAGAGCCTTTACGCAGACTCAGCAGCCTCCTTCTTCTCGATCTTCAGCAACATTGATACAATTTCCCGTACGGCCTGAAGACCATCCTCGCTCTTCCAGGTGAAAACAGCATTGTTGTATGTTTGTGGCTGAATCGGCTGTCGGGTTTGGTTGTTGAGTACAGGCTGAAGCTGTTGAGGGTTGAAATCTAAGGCCTGTTCGTGTTTCACCTTGATTTCCAGGATTGCAACAAGCTCCTTGTCATCAACTCCATTGATCGTAATGCTTCCGTTCGGATTGTTCATTTGTTTTCCTCATCGGCCCAAATGGGCACACTGGCAACAGCGGAAACGCTGATTACCCTTGCGGTCTTTTCCAAATTTTGTGCATTGGGTTTTGCAATTGTGGCAGGTCATTTTGGCCCTTGCTTTCTTCGGGTCTAAGAGCCAAAATAGACATGGAAGACAAATCCTGTCCTTTGGCCTTGGCCCGAGGATATGCCCTGCCGGTAGCGTCAACTACCGGCAGGGATGTTAAATCCAACCTTCCTGAAGCAATAAGCCCACCACGGCCCGACTCCAATCGCCCTGAGAAAGCAAGATGGGATTGGGCCTTCGCGTCCAGGCCCCCGCTGACGGTGAGCGGATCGGCAGGGGCTGAGACTCTTGGCATGTTTTGTGATCCCTTCCTTTCAACCAGATAATTGCACCGTATCTCTTGCCTGTCAAGATAAAAGTGATTGCGCGTGAAAAATATATCTTGCAATGCTATCTCGACCCGTGCTAAGGTTGCGCCTGGAGGTTAAGACTATGACCGAAAGCTTAGGCGACAAGACGAAGGGCGCACAGCAGCAGCCTGTGAGGGCCAAGCGAGTCAGGAGTCCAAACTACCCTGGAGTCAACCTGGAATCGGCAATCAGGCTAGCGAACGATTTCTACAAGGTAGAGCGTCGAAATTCTGCGAACGTCGCCGTAGCTGTGCGACACTGGGGGTTCAACTCACGCGCCAGCAGCGGTGGGATAGTCTCAGTTGCTGCCCTTAAAAGCTTCGGTTTGATTGACGACAGCGGAGCTGGCAGCGAACGGCAAGTTAAACTTTCAGACTTAGGCTTCAAAATCGTGATCGATGAGAGGAATGTTTCCGCGGAGCGTGACGCTGCCATCAAAGAGGCTGCATTGCGCCCGAACATCTATGCAAAGCTCTGGAACCGATGGAAGAATGAACTTCCCTCGGATGAGAATTTCCGTCATGTACTGCTTGCCGAGCACAGGTTCAACGAAAAGGCAGTTCAGGATTTCATTCGGAAGTATAAGGAAACGATCACGTTCGCAAAATTGCAAGATTCTGATGGCTTATCGACCACAACAAGTGATATAAACGGGTCTGAGGAACAGAACGAACAGGAGGCTCAGCCCATGCCAGAAGCCCATATCCCTCCCGCAAAGCTAGGAGGCAGCATACCGTCTCTGGTTGCCCCGCCCGGGAGCAAGCCCGTTGGAGCCTCAATCCCCGTAACGCGAGAGTGCTCCATGACGGTGATGGCAAGTGGTCCGGTAACCCAAAAGGGTATAGACCAACTAATGGCCTATCTTAAACTTGTAAGGGATTCGTTCCCGGAAAATTGAGACGTGATGAAACCCTATAGGGTCGTCGGCTCTGTGTTCCTGGCAGGAACAATTTTGACAGAGTGCATCGCAGCTCAGCAGCGTGCGCCGTCCGCTATCTTGGAACAGCCCCACCTGCATGTAGAAATCGAAGCGCCAAAATTGCTCGATGTGTCGAGCCCTTCTGTAAGCGGCGGAAGGGTTCACTTTCACGCCAACTTGCGTGACGATTTCCAATTCTCCGAAGCTCTCCTAGAAACATCAACACACACTTAGGACACTACCAACCAGCAACGCCTGTTTATCAGAGCGCCCTTTCGATGGTATACTCGGCTCAAAACCGAGGGGGATCCTTCGTGTCAAGGCGACGGTGCCTCAGAGCCGACCGTTTCCTCTGAAAGGTGGTGGTGTTTATGTCGTGGGAGATGGCTGTATTCCGGGTCCTTTTTGTCCTAATTTTCGCAGCGGCATCTTATCATCTTCAGCCGTTTGGTTGGTCTCATCCGAACTCGGCCGCCCTGGGCGCCTGCCTTGGAATCCTCTTTGTCGGTTTTGAGATGCGGCTGCGCAAGGTTAATCTGACGAAACTCATCGGCGCCACGGTGGGTTCGACGCTGGGCATTCTTGCCGCTCTGATGATTAGCCATCTGCTGAGTTTGACCTCCGTGGAAAGGCATTCGGTCTCTTACATACAGATAGCCCTGCTGATTCTGATGGCCTATGTGGGCCTGGTGATCGGCGCCGACAAGGGGCAGTTGCTGAATCTTTCCGCCATGGGAGGCTTGTTTTCCGGCGACCGGCCGGGGGGGCGGACTGCCAAGATTCTGGATACCAGTGTCATCATTGACGGCAGAATTTCCGATATCTGTGAGACCGGATTCATTGACGGGATGCTGATCATTCCGCAGTTCGTGCTCCGTGAGCTGCAGATGGTGGCGGACTCCTCCGACTCCCTGAAGCGCAACCGCGGCCGGCGCGGGCTCGATATCCTGCAGCGGATTCAGAAGATGAGCAGTGTGGACGTGCAAATCGTAGAAAACGATTTTCCACAGGTCCGGGCCGTGGACATGAAGCTGATTGAGCTGGCCAAAGTCTATCAGGGGAAGATTGTGACCAACGATTTCAATCTCAACAAAGTTGCACAACTGCAAGGCGTGACGGTGCTGAACATCAACGACCTGGCCAATGCCTTGAAGCCCGTTGTCCTTCCCGGCGAAATCATGCGCGTCTTCATTCTGAAGGAGGGAAAGGAGTACAATCAGGGCGTGGCCTATCTGGATGATGGAACCATGGTGGTGGTGGATAACGCCCGGAAGATGATTTCCAAGACGATTGACATTGCCGTCACCAGCGTTCTGCAGACCACGGCGGGACGCATGATCTTTGGTAAGTACGACGACCGGGCGAAAGTGGAAGTGCTGCATTCGTGAAAACAAGCTGTCAGCAGTCAGCCATCAGCCGTCAGCAAGAGTAAAAACAGCATGAGCTGAAAGCTGATCGCCGAATGCTTGTTCTTTTTTGAACGCCAGGAAGAAACGAACGAGACCGCAGACCTCGCAGCCCTGCATTGTGAATCATGAGCACGCTTGCCATTATTCCGGCCGCGGGTTCCGGGACCCGCATGGGCAGCGGAACGCCCAAGCAGTTTCTGGCGCTGGAGGGTGTGCCGATCTTTGTTCACACGCTGCGGAAGTTTATCGCTTCCGATGCCGTGGATGATGTTTTCCTGGCGCTTCGTCCCGAGGAGACGGCGCGGGCTCAAGCGGAAATTGAAAGGGAGAATTACTCAAAGTCTCCATGCATCACGGCGGGTGGTTCGAGCCGGCAGGAAACGGTGGCCCTGGCGCTGGCGCGGGCGCCGTCCGGAACTGAAATTGTGATTGTTCACGATGCGGTGAGGCCCTTTGTCGAGCCGGAGATGATCCACCGCATCGTGGAGGCGGCGCGCCAGGACGGAGCCGCTATTTTTGCAATTCCCACCGTAGACACCGTGAAGCAAGTGGAGCGCCAGGTCATTATGGGGACTATCCCTCGGGAGCGCATCGCGCTGGCTCAAACTCCCCAGGCATTCCGCTACGATTTGATCCGTGAGGCTTTCGAAAAGGCTGGGGCCG
>JBOGKI010000325.1:0-5854 GCA_050745605.1 Terriglobia bacterium
GTGCTTCATCGTGAAACCTGTCGGAGAGCCGGATGCGGGAAATCCGCACGTCCGGTTCGATGAGCGGGGATGGGAGACGGGGCGCCGTTCGCGGAGCCACCGCGCTCATCCTCGACTCTACCGAACTCCTGCTGGAAGACGGGAAGGGCACGGTTTTAACCGTGCCGAAAAACTCTGGCGGCACTTGAACGGCGCGGTTAAAACCGTGCCCTTCCCGTCCGCGAATTAGCCTTCATGAATAATCCGGATTAGAGCGTCAGGGAAGGAACAGTTGTCACGACCGTATTGTCTCACCGTCACCAGGTTGGGCGGGGCGGCGAACTTTTGCAAAGCTCAGCTTCCTGCACGCCGCGAATTCGCCGCTCAGGGTGACCGGCAAATAAGCAATCGAAAAGGGGGGACACCATCTAACGGAGCCTCGATGAAGCGTCTGATTGCCGTTCTATTCGCCGCACTCATTCCAGTCTCGTGCCTCTTTGCATCGGGTCCGCCTCAAATGCGGGCACGCGGAGCGATTCACAGAGTGCAGTACGGACTAGCAAGCTGGTACGGGCAGAGATTTCAAGACCATCTCACGGCCAGCGGCGTCCCTTTTAACAAGCACGAACTTACGGGGGCGCACCGAACTCTTCCGCTGGGTACTCGGGTCAAAGTAACGAATCTGAAAAACGGCCGGTCGGTGGTCGTCAGAATCAATGACCGCGGCCCGAGAGTGCGCGGCCGCATCATTGACTTATCCTTAGCAGCCGCCCGGCGCATTGGTTTTGTACACCGTGGCATCACGCCTGTGAAGCTTATCGTTCTCAAGAAGAGGTCCGCAAGACACCACGGCTTGCATCGAAGAAGGCATATTCACCACGAGGAATTGAGCCTCGGTTCGAAATCGCACCAGATGGTCAAGGCCTGAAACAGGGTTGACCTCCTGGCGCGCTCAAGAATGACGTACTCGGAATCGGAACGTGGGCGTGAGCGCCAAAGCCGCCCAGTATGCTGCGGCGCCGCACGCCAGGGTAACGCTGAGGCCAACATGGACGGCGATCACCATCGCCAGCACCGATCCCATTACGCTGGAACCAGCATTCATGGCCCAGGCCCACTCGACGGTGTTCCCGGTCCCGGCAGCGGCCGTTCCTGCCTTCTGCTCGTCCTCGTCCGTCAAGGCGCGGAGGCCAGTGGGGAAAGGCATGCCCATCGCGAATCCCAGGGGGATCAGGATGACTCCGCTGACGATCAATTTGAGAAAGAAGGGCAGGCCCACCAGCGTGGTAAGCGAGCGGGGTAACAACGCGACATCCGCCAACAGCGCCGCCACGATGAACGCCAGCGCGACGCGCACGCGTGAAAACGGTCTCAGCCAACGGCGCGAAGCCCAGCTACCGGCGCTGCTCGAAAGCAACAACAGAAAGATGACAACGGTAATAGCATAAGTCGGGTTGCCAAGAAACAGGACCAGCCGTTGGACAAACGTAATCTCCACCAGCATGTACCCAAGGCCGATCGCAACGAAATAGGCCAGACTCAGAGCAGGGGCCTGCGACCGGGCGCCCCCCACCAGAAGCGGAAGAACAAGAAATGTCAGAACGGCGGCAATGGAAATCACCAGCACCAGGCCAAGGATCACGACACCGAGGTTAACCTTCCAGTCGATCCCCTCGCTCAATGTCGCGGCCTGCTTCAACACCTGACTGGTCTTGAGCGTGAAAAAGAGGAACGGCGCGTCGTCCGTGACCGGCGCCACGTTGTAGGGATAAGTTCGCGCAAAAGCGTACGCATTATTCCGGGCCAGCAATCGGGAAAAGGCGTTGTCCGAATGCAGCGACGGGAGGTAAAGCGGCACGAGGTTCGGGTGATCCTCAAGCGCCGCCCGGGCTGACTGTTCTTCCTGCGCCGTAAACGCGGTCTTCTTGGCGAGCACGGTGACGGGTCGGCCATCCTCGCTGAGCGGCCCGTCGGAGATGACCATGAAATTCCCGGCAGGGTCAGCCACGCCCAGGTGATGCAAAGCGTCCATCGCCACGGACACCACACGCAGCGCCTCGCGCGGTTGCTTGAACTCCCAGCGGGTCACGGCCAAAACTCCGTCCCGGCGGAGATGCTCGAAGTACTGCTCAAAGGCCTGAACCGTGTACAGGTAATTTTCACTCAAGGCAAACGCCCCTGCCGCCGTGGAGGCCCAGGTATCAACCAGCGTCATCTCAATCACATCAAATTGGCGATCCGATCCGCGAATGTAAGAGCGACCATCGCTCACCACGATCTGGACGTTGGGCAATTCATAGAGATGGTAGCTATAGCCGGCATACCGCTGGCGCATGATGGTGTTGGCGATGATCGGATTAATCTCGATGCCCACCACATCGGGACTGCCATTGGCGACCGCCCGCAGGACGTCCACGCCTCCGCCCGGTCCGATGACGGCATAGCTGCCGTGGGGCCGCAGGACGTTGACGACGGCCGAAGGCGCCGCCATCAGGTTCTTTTCCCAAACCCCTTGCCAGGCGTGGGGCGCAACATTCATCAGGGCGCTGTTAGCATCGGCGTCAATCACAATCCAGCGCGAATGATCACCCTTCAGGTCAACTTCGACGCGTGAAATGGCGTTCCAGCGGACAAACTCCACCTTCTCAATGCTTGAAAGCCGCACGCCCTTGGCGTAGACCACGTCCACAATTCTCCAAACGCTATTCACTCCGATCAACGCCACCAGTGCGGCGCCGATCACCCATGCCAGCTTGCGGGATCTTCCTCCTGCTGACCACACCGCGGAAGCGACCGCCAGGGCCAGGCCCGCAAAGAAGATGGTGTTGGGAGCGCCCAGGCCATCGAGCAGCGGCACAATGGCCAGGCAGGCAAGCGCGCCTCCGCCCAGGTCCGCCGCATAGAGTATGGGAATGCGCCGGTGTTCGCGCGAGAACACGGCGGAACACAGCAATCCGGTGAGGAAGAACGGGATGGCGGAGACCAGGTAGATGACCGTCAGGCGTAAGAAATTCGCCCAGCCCAGCTCCAGCGACACCGGCACCTGAAGAACAATTACCAGCACCACGGCGATGACCACGGCGTTCGCCGCCGAGCAGGTCGCGCCCAGTTCGCGAGTCGAATAGCGGGCAAGGCCCTCCCTGTCCAGATAAGCCGCGACGCCGCCTGCTCCGAGCCCAAGCAAGGCGATGGAGATGGCGAGGAAAGCAAAATGATAGAAAAGGACTACCGAAAAAAGGCGGGTGAGCGACAGTTCCAGCACTAACGCGCCAAAACTTACCAGGCCGATGCCTGGCAGCAGCGTTCGCTGGCTCAGTCCGGAAAGATCAGAACGGGTGGCGGCCGATGGCACAATGGTTTGTGACATTTAACTTGTAGACGGCGGCTGGGCCATCGGAACTTTTACCGCGCGATAAAACGGTGGATCAAACCTCATGCCCCACTTTATCATACCGGTGGCTTCAGGAAAGCGGCCCAATCTCCATACGCAGAATGATATAGTGACTGATTTCCGCCCTCCTGCCGGCGTAGGGTTTATTCGTGTCCGGTTCGCCGTGGCCGATGTTAGGACGACCTCGCCGGGAGCAAACTTTCCATTTGGAGCGCAAACATGACTGACGAGGAAGATTCGCCAATCCCCGAGGCAAGAACCGAAGCACCAAAAGCGGCACGTCCATCCTGGCTCACCGATGCTTATCCCGAATTTCGACCGGGACCGCCCTGGGTGATGGAAGAAATGATGGCGTCGGAGCCGGACCTGGTGATGCCGATTCTGTCCAATCCCGCCGCAGTCAACGTCGCTCGCATGATCCTTGCTGCGCATCAGAGTGGACAACCGATTGTGACAACCGGATGCGGAACGTCCGAACACGGGGCGCTGGCCATCGCCACTCTGGTCGAAGCTGGACTTTCCGTCGTAGCGGCGCCCGGAGGGCGCGTTGAATGCCGCCAAGCGTTCGATCAATGGCTGGAGCCGCGCGCGCGGGGTGTCCTGGTGGCGGTTTCACATGATGGCGGCACCGCCGCCACCGTCGCGGCGATAAAAGCCGCGCGTTCCGCCGGCGCCACCACCGTCCTGATCACGGCAAGAGCGGACGCACCGGCGGGCCGCGTTGCGGATCATCTCTTGGTCACTCCGCAGATTGACCGCTCCTGGTGCCACACTGTCGCTTACATGTCCTCCATTCTGGCGGGAGCGGCGCTGGCGGGCGCCGTCTGCGGCGAAAATCTTCACAGCAAGGATCTGAGGGACTTCCTCCACCAGATCGAGACTGGGAAGAAGCAGGCGTCCGAGGTGGCACATGCTCTGGCTGATTGCTCCCGGCTGATTATCACAGGTTTGGGAGCAGATCTGATTTCTGCGCGTGAACTGGCGCTCAAAATCGAAGAAGGCGCCAGGCTTCCGGCAGTTGCCATGCACTTGGAAACGCTCCTTCACGGGCACCTTGCGGCAACGGATGCTCGCACCGGAATGGTGTTCGTGTTATGCGCCAAGCCCGGCAGCCAACGCCGTGATTTGCGCGCCAGGCTCGCGGCCGCTGCGGCTGGAAGGATTGGCATCCGTTGCGCGGCAATCCTGGCGGTGCAAACTGATTTTCTAGAGACGCTCACCAACGCCGGCCGGATCGTCCTGCCGCCGGAGGAGTCAGATCGCGGGGGAATCGAGGCGCTGGCTTTCGCTTTGGCGGGGAGCGCCGTCGCCTTGCAGCAACTGGCGCTGGCGCTGGCTCACGAACGAGGATCGAACCCGGACCTCATCCGCAGAGAGCAGGAGCCCTACCGGGAAGCGGCTCGGATCGCTGAGCAAGGGACATGGTAACACTTCTTATTCTGATGGCTCGTTTCGCTTGTCACTTGGCACTGGTCACTGACTTTCCAAATTCAAGCGAACTTGACAAATCGCAGCGCCGCCGAATTCATACAATAGCGGAGCCCGGTGGGTGGCGGTCCGTCGTCGAAGACGTGTCCTAAATGCGCGTCGCAGCGGCGGCAGGAAATGGCGGTCCGGTCCATGCCAAAGCTCGGATCGTTGAGCTGCTCGATGTTTTCCTTGGCGATGGGCGCCCAGAAGCTGGGCCAACCGGTTCCCGAATTAAACTTCGCCTTGGAGCTATAAAGAGCCGTGCCACAGCAAATACAGCGGTACAGGCCCTGCTCGCGCAAGTTCCAATACTTGCCGGTGAAGGCGATCTCCGTGTCGCCCTTCCGGGTAATGTTAAATGCGTTCTCACCAAGCTGCTTCCTCCAGTCCCCGTCCCTCTTAGCCACCTTCGGAACGCGCACCACGCTGAGCCGCACGCCCGCGCCGGAGAACTCTACAATCGTCACCATCTTCGGCGTCGGCGCAGGGGTTGCCTTGGCCTCCACGCGATGGGGCTTCGAGTAGCGCCAGATTACCGCACCACCCACAGCCGCGGCAACGGCGGAGATGAACACCCTGCGGTCTACCCCGCGCCCCGCTCCCTCTGTTGAAGAATCTGGTTTTGACATCACAGCCTCCAAATCGATTACTTCGAACCACAAGGCCGCTTTTGAAGTTCACGGCTACTGTTCGGAATTCTTTCGCGAACCGCCTCGTACCCGTTCCAGTTCTTCGAGCTTCCAGCGTTTCGCTGGTTTCTTCAGGCGTTTGAGGGCGAGGCAGGCTTCTTCAATATTAGACGGCAATCGAACTGCAAGCATGGGGAGCCTCCCTTCGACCGCTATACATGTTTAGCGTAGCACAGTGTTATCTGCCGCCCCCGCTTAAGGAATGATCCGTAGGGGCGGGGCTTGCCCTGCTAATAATACTAGGTTAAGTTCTACGAGGTGTCATTGAACTGCGTAAGACACCACGCACAGCGTCCGCTGAGCCTAATCAGCACCGCCAGGAGTT